>WVZU01000169.1:0-26302 GCA_011772275.1 Planctomycetales bacterium
GAATTCAGCGGCATCTATACGGTCCGCTCGGCCCAGTCGGACACGCCGGCTGGCAAGTTTGCGGTCAATGTGAGGACCAGCGAAAGCGACCTGGAGAGGGCCCGCCCGGAGGAGCTGCCCACCCAACTGCAACTGAGCGGTTCCAGCAGCAGCATACCTGCTCCCCTGGCCAGAAACGCCGGCCTGGCCTCCTCCGGCCTGACCCTCCACCAGTGGTTGCTGGGCATTGTGTTGGGCCTGTTGTTTTTGGAAACGTTCCTCGCCTGGTGGATAGGTCATCGTTCCGCATGAACCAGCAAATGACGCTGTGGTTGCTGTGGCTGCTGGGGGTCGACGTGCCGCCCACCGGCGAAGGTGTGCAGTGGCAACTGGCGGGGGCTTGGCGCTGGAGCCGGCCGATGGTCCTGCTGGTTTTTCTGTTCGCGGCCGCCGCAGCAGCCTTCGTGCTGTGGTTTTATTTCCGCGAACGTAGTTCAACCGGACGATCGTGGCGACTGCTGCTGACCGGACTGCGGTTGTCGCTGATCCTGCTGGTCCTGCTGGTGATGGTCTTCGAGCTGCGGGTGCACTTCAACCGTACCAGCTTGCCCTACCTGGCCCTCGCCGTGGACGAGTCGGCCAGCATGGACCTTGTCGACCCTTGGCCGGACGAATCGCTGGCCGACCAGCTGCAGCAATCGACATCCGCCGCTCAGCTACCCTCGACCAGTCGCCTGAACATCGTCAAGTCGTGGCTGCTGGCCGACGAGGGACGGGTCCTGCACGACCTGTCCAGCCGCTATACGTTAAGGACCTACGCCCTGGCGGCGGCCGAGCGGAAACAGGCCTCGGTCGTCAAGACGTATCTGGAGGAACTTCGCCAGTTGCAGGCCAACGGCCAGACCAGCCAGTTGGGCAGTGGCGTCCGCGGCGTGCTGAACGACCTCCGCGGGACCCAGCCCGCGGCGATCGTGCTGTTTACCGACGGGATCAACACGCAGGGCCCATCTGTCAGCGACACCGCCAGCTACGCTCGTCGCAAAGCCGTGCCTCTCTATCTGGTCGGCGTCGGCAGCCAGCAGAAGCTGCCCGCCCTGGAGCTGGGCGACCTGGTCGTGGACGACATCGTGTTCGTCGATGACTATGTCGACTTTGATTTTACGTTGACCGCTTACGGGCTGGAGGGCCGTACAGTGGAACTGGTGCTGAAAGACAAACAGAGCGGTCAGATTCTGGCACGCCGCGAAGTCCCGGCGGACCGGGACGGCGTCACGCGGCGCGAACGGCTCTCGCACCGACCCCCCCAGGTGGGACTTGTCGAATATGAGATCGAGGTTGCCAACCTGCAGGAGGAATTGAAAGACAAGCGACCACAGCTAAGCCGCCAGATCGAAATTCGTGCAGACCCAATCCGTGTGCTGCTGGTCCAGTCCTCGCCCAGTTTCGAGTACCGCTACCTGAAGCACCTGTTAGAACGCGACAGGACGATTGCTCTGCATGTTGTGCTGCAGGAGGCAGACCTGGAATACGCCGAGCAGGACCGGTTCGCCCTTCGCGTCTTCCCGGTCAGCCGGGATGATTTGTTCGCGTACGACGTACTGATCCTGGGTGATGTGAACCTGGCCTACTTCAGCCGTAGCACGATGGACAATTTGGAGGCGTTCGTTACCGAGAAGGGCGGGGGGCTGATCGCGATCAGCGGCAGCCACTTTCGCCCGGACGATTTCCGGCGGTCGCCCCTNNCGGCGACCGGCTCCGACCAGACCGAAGGCTTCGCCATCCGGCCGACCCTGCTGGGACGGACCAGCCCCCCGCTGCAGTTGGGCGACACGCCAGCCGAAACTGAGGCGATTTGGCAAGACCTGCCGGACATGTACTGGATGGTGGACGCCGGCAAGCTCCGCTCGGCGGCTCGCGTCTTGGCCGAACATCCCACGCGGACCGGCGTCGACGGCGGAAAACTCCCTTTGATCGTGCTCTATTACGTCCCCCCCGGAAAAGTTCTCTGGCACGCCACAGACGAAACCTACCGCTGGCGCTATCGAGTGGGCGATGCGATCTTCGCTCGCTACTGGGTGCAGGCCATTCGTTACCTGAGCCGCTCAAAGCTGCTCGGCGATCGCGGCGTCGAACTGTCGGCGGACCGCAATGAATATCAGAGCGGCACGCCCGTGCAGCTGCGCGTCCGCTTCTTCGATGAACGGCTGGCGCCGGCCCAAGACGACGGCGTCACCCTAATCGTGGAAGGCAGCGATCCCCAGCGGCGACAGGTCCCCCTGCGGCGCAGCCCGGAGAGCCCTGCTGTTTTTTCGGCAACGGTCGCCCATCTGCCGCTGGACAGCTACCGCTGTTGGATCGCATCCCCCGCGTTGAAAAATCCCCCGCCCGCGGCCAGGTTCAAGGTCGTCGCTCCACCCGGCGAGACCGCTCGCCGCGAAATGGACGTCGCCGACCTGAAGAAAGCCGCCACCATTTCGCGGGGAAAGTTTTTTGATGTCACCAACGTCGACCAGCTGGTCGATCAACTGCCGCCCGGCCGCCCGGTCAAAGTCGCCAGCCTGCCGCCGATTCCCCTCTGGAACAACTGGCGCGTCCTGCTGCTGTATGTAGTCCTGTTAACCTGCGAATGGCTGTTACGCAAACGGGCCGGCATGCTGTAGCTGGTTTGGAATTCGTCCTTTCCTGCACCATGCGATAAAATACATTCGTTCTGCACGATAGGATAAAACACGATAGGATAAAACACGATACGATTAAACACGACACGAGAGAACACGATACGATAGAATATCCGGGCTCTTTCGTCGGCGATCAGGAAATCACATGGCCACCGCAAGTCCACTGCAGGAAAGCCTTACCGGCGTGCGTCGCCGCGCGCGGCAGGCGACGCTGGCCCACGGCGTGGGCTGGGCGCTGGTGGTCGTGCTGGTCGGCCTCCTGCTGGCCGGTGGGCTGGATTATTTCCTGCGGGTCGAATCGACCACCGTCCGCTTGTCGCTCAGCGCCGCCCTGCTGCTGGCCACCGGCTGGGCCGTTTACCGGTTTGTCTTGCCAGCCGTCGCCTCGCAGCCAAGTGATCTGGCACTGGCCCAGCGTATCCAGAGCCGGTTTCCGGAACTGAAAGACAAGCTGGCCAGTGCCGCGGAGTTCGCGGCGCAGAGCGAGGAGGATGTGCTGGCCGGGTCACCAGCCCTGCGTCGAGCGGTGATTGTTGAGGTCACCGCGGCGGTGGAAGGCTTGCCGCTGCAGGAAGTGGTCGATCGTCGACCAGCCCTCGTCGCCTTAGCTGCCGCAGCGGCAGCCCTCTGTGGCATCCTGCTTGTGACCGTCATCAGCCCCGTCACGTCGCGGACCGCCCTGGCACGTTTGATCCATCCCCTGGGGAACAACCCCTGGCCCCGCTGGAACCAGCTCGTGTTTGTCGACCCCCCCACGCGGCTGGCAGCAGGGGCCGTGTTCGAAGTCGAAGTGCGGGACGCGAACGGCCGGCTGCCGGAGGAAGTGTTTATTGAGTACCGGTTCGAACATGATCACAGTTCGCACACCGTTACCGAGGCCATGCGGCCGATCGGCAACGCGATGGTCGCCGTCCGCGAAAAGGTAAGAAGGTCGTTTCAATATCGAGCGTTCGGGGGCGATCACCAGACGATGGCCTGGCACGAATTGGTCGTTGTCGAACCACCGCGCGTCGAATCGCTGTCGATCACGATCCATCCCCCCGCCTACTCCGGCTGGCCGACGTCCACGTCGACCGGGCAAATCGTCGGCCTGGCAGGCAGCACGCTGCGGCTGACCGCCCGGGTCTCCCCGCCAGCGAAAACGGCCGCGGTCGTCCTGCAGGATGGACAGTCCCTGCCCGCTGAAGTCTCTGCGGACGGCAGGCAGGTCTCGGTGCCCCCCCCTGACGGCCCGCCTTGGCAGGTCGTCCAGTCCGGCACCTATTCGCTGGCACTGGTCGACGCGGAGGGCATCTCGGATACGGCTGCCGACAAATGGCAGATTCGCGTGATCAAGGACCAGCCACCAATCGTATCCATCGAAAAACCTGCCGGCGAAATTTACGTGACCCCCGCTGCCCGCGTCCCCCTGCGCGTCGTCGCCAAAGACCGCCTGGCGATCCGGGAGATCGCCCTGAAGTATATCCGCAGTGACGCATCAGACAGGGGCGAACAGCAGTTTCCGCTGTATGAGGGTCCGGACCAGGTCCCAGCCACCGCCACCCAGCAGTCGCTTGCCGAATTGGCCGAGGGCGAGCGTCGCGTGGCGGAACAGGATTGGCAGCTGGCCCCGCTGAAGTTGTCGCCCGGCACGCAAATCACTTTTCACGCCGCCGCTCGGGATTACCAACCCGCCGAAGGCAAAAGCCACGCTCAACGACTGCTGGTCATTAGCCGGCAGGCCATGGCAGAACGCCTGGCGCGTCGCCAGGCGGCGATCCTCAGCGAGCTGGCACAGATCGTGAAACGCCAAAAAGATACCCGCACCCGGACGCGTGAATTAGAAATCCAGCTGGAGGAAGTCGGTTCGGGAACGGAGGAAGATCTGGACCAGCTGCAGAGCATCGAACTGGCTCAACGCGACGTACACCGCGCACTGGCCGGCCAGCGAGACAGTATTCAGGACCGGATCGCGTCCGTTTTGGCTGACGTGCGTAACAATCAGCTGGACAACGCCTCCCTCTCGCGACAACTGGACCAACTCGCTGAACAAATAAACCAGCTGGATCGGGATGACTTGCCGGCGATCGAGCGGTCCTTGGGGGCCGCGCGGAAGAACGTGCAGGTGGAAGTCGACCGGCGGAAGCGGGAGGAAGACCCGGCGGCAGCCGGACAACCAAAAGACCAGCCACCACAGCCGGCAACGGACGGCACCGACCCGCAGCTCAGCCGGCAAAGCCGGGACGCTTTACAGCAGCTAAACGAGGCGGGCCAGCACCAGGACCAGGTCATCGCTCAGCTGGAGGAAACCCTGGTCGATCTGCAGCGCTGGGACAACTACCGCCGCTTTGCCAGCGATCTCGCCACCCTCCAGGACGCTCAAGACAAAATTCACGACCAGACCGACAACCTTCGCCAGCGAACGCTGGGCCGCGATCTTAAGCAACTCGCTGCGCAAGACCGAGCCGACTTGAAGAAACTGGCCAACCGACAAATGGAACTTGCGCGACGCTTTGACAAAATCCTGCAAAATATGGACCAATCGGCGAGGAATTTTGCAGAGCCCGATCCGCTGGCCGCCGCCGCCATCTCCGACGCCACCCATTACGCTCGACAAAAAGGGATCGGCAACCAGCTCCGTTCCGCCGGCCAGAACGTCGAACGCAACCAGGTAGGGCAGGCCACTGCCGGACAACAGGCGGCCTCCAGGGATCTGAAGGAGATGCAAGACATCCTCTCCAACCGCCGCGAACAGGAACTTTCCCGGCTGGTGAAGAAACTCCAAGAAGCCGAAGCAGAACTGCAGCAGATTCAACAGCGGCAGGCGGGGCTGAGCAAGAAAATCCAAGAGGCGGAAAAGCTGGCCGATGACCAGCAGCGACGCCGCCAGTTGCAACGGTTGACACGCCAGCAACGCCAACTGCAAGAAGAATCAGAACGGCTGACGCGCAAGCTTCGCCGGCTGCAAGCCCATCGAGCCGGTAGCCAACTGGCCAAGGCGGCCGCCGGGATGGGCAAGTCGAGCGAAGCGGGACAAGCGGGGGATGCGGCCGCGGCGGGTGAACACGCGCAACAAGCCGAACAGGACCTGGCAGAAGCCCAGCGGCAGCTGGCCCAAGCCCGCCGACAGGCCGAAGCCGACCTGGCCCAGGAACTGCTCGCCAAACTCCAGGATCAGCTGAAAAGCCTGGTCGACCGGCAACAGGCCGTCCTGGAAACAACCCAAAGCCTGGAAAACCGCCGTGTCACACAGGGCCACCTCACGCGCGGGCAACTGGCCGGCGTTCGCCAACTGTCCGCTCAACAAGAATCGCTCTACGATGAAACCCGGCTGACAGCCGAGAAACTGGCCGGCGCCGAGGTTTTTCAGCGCACCCTGGGCCGCGCCGCCGATAAAATGAAACATGCAGCTCAGCAGCTGGCGCGTTTTGAAACCGGAGTGGCCACGCAACAAGTTGAACAGGAGGCGCTGGATCGGTTGAGCCTCCTGATCGAGGCCCTGGTGCCGGACAAGCCGGAGGGTGACGCCGGAGCGGCGCCCCGTGGGGCAGGGCAGGGGGGCGGAAATCAGGGCGGCCGGCCCCCCTCCCTGGCCGAACTCAAACTGCTGAAACTGCTACAAGCCGATCTGAACCAGCGTACCGCGGACAACCGCGCAGCGCTCGAACAAAAAACCGCCGCCAACAAAGATTCAAAGGAACTGCTTCAACAGCGAGCCCAGCTGGCCCAGGAACAGGGCGAACTGGCCGACATGATGTTCCAGATGCTGGAAAACGACCCGGAACCACCTGAGGACGATCCCGACACCTTGCCCGACGTGGGACCCGGTCCCAAACCGATCCTTCCCGATTGAAAAACCGGCTGCGATCCGGGACGTCCCCACAACCCATCCTGGATAAACGCCCCTCAAAGGATATAGACGATGCGTGAAGTCCCGCCCCAGCAACGCTCGACCTCAACGCACAACAAGCTATCCCGCTACGTCACCTGGACGCTTTTGTGGATCTTTTGCGTGCCCGTTGCGGCCGCCGTGCCACCCGGCCCGTCGGACATCGACCGTCAGCTGCTGGAAGAACTGGATGCGGTCGACGAACCCCTGGACCCGCAGCTCGACCAGCCACCTGCCGATGCCGGGCGGAAACCGGGAACCGACAGCCAAACCACCAACCCCCAGGAATCGCTCGACCAGCAACTGCTGCAACAGCTGGATGAAGGCGAGGACGTACCCCTGGCTGCGGACGAAGGGGAAGTCGCCAACCTGGGAGAGGACGTCGATCCCGTCACGCGGATCGGGGAAAAAATGCGACTGGTGGAAAGACTACTGGCCCAGCAAACGCTCCAGCAGCGCACCGGCCAGCTCCAAAACGAAATCGTCCGCGACCTGGCAGAACTGCTTAAGAAACTTCAGCAGCAGCAACAGCAGCAGCAGGCCCAGTCCCGCCCGCAAGCGCAATCGCGGCAACAGGCCAGCCGCCGTAAAATTCAACAACCCCGCCAGCAGATGCAACCCAAACCGGGTAACCGCCAGTCCACCAAGCCGGCGGACCAGAGCGAAGAGCGTGTTCGCAAGGCCCAACCCCAACAGGTCGACACCGCCACCGTGGCGGAAATCATCAAACAGATCTGGGGACACCTGCCAGAAAAAGAACGCGAACGCCTGCGGCAGATGGCCGCCGACCAGCCGCTGCCGGAAAGCTCCCTGCAAATCGAAAAATACTTCCGCCGCCTGGCCGAAGCGGAGGACCGCTAAGCGGACGGAGGCGGGTAAAAAGGTGAAAAGTAGCAGATGAAAGGTGAGGCTTGCCGTCACCAGGCAGCCTGCTCCGTTCGCCCCAGCAAGGTAGTCACAATCTACATCTCCTGGCCATGCTGACACGACGTAATCTTTTGCGGCAAGCGACGGTGCTGCCGGTCGCCGCGGCGTTCGGTCCGGTGGCACTCGGGTCGGACCAGGACGATCCAGAACAGACGGCCGTGCGGATGATGACGGCGGGGACCGAACGGGCGATCGACCGGGGGCTCAAATTCCTGGCTCAGCGGCAACAGGAGGACGGTTCGTTCGGTGCGCGAGGCTACAGCCGCAATGTCGGGGTCTGCGCTCTCTGCGGGCTGGCGTTCATGGCCGGCGGCAGCACGCCGGGACGGGGACCTTACGGAGCGGAAGTGCGACGTGGGCTGAAATTGATCCTGGAGAACACCCAACCCAGCGGCTTTATCAACATCCCCGAGACCAGCAGCCATGGCCCAATGTACGGACACGGTTTCGCCACCCTGTTTCTCGCTCAAGCCTACGGCATGTCGCAACAGGCAGAACTCCGTGAAAAGCTGGTCAAGGCCGTCAAGCTGATCGTGAACACGCAAAACCGCGAAGGGGGGTGGCGGTACCATCCGCAGCCACGTGACGCAGACGTCTCGGTAACGGTCTGCCAGATCATGGCCCTGCGGGCGGCCCGCAATGCCGGCTTCCATGTCCCCAACGAAACGATCGACCGTTGTGTGCAGTACGTCAAGCAAAGCCAGAATCCAGACGGAGGATTTCGTTACATGCTGCAGGGTGGTCCACCGAGCGCCTTTCCGCGGTCGGCCGCCGGCCTGGTGGCGCTCTACAGCGCCGGCATTTACGAAGGCCCGGAAATCACACGGGGGATCAAGTACCTGATGAATTTCCGACCCCGCGCTCAGCGCTCTCGCCGCGAAAGCCATTACTTTTACGCACATTATTACGCCGTGCAGGCCATGTGGCAGGCCGGTGGCGCCTTTTGGGATCAATGGTACCCCGCCATCCGGGACGAACTGGTGGCCAGGCAACACCCACAAGGGCACTGGATGGATTCGATCTGCCGCGAATACGGTACCGCCATGGCCTGTATCATATTGCAATTACCTAATAACATCCTGCCCATCTTTCAAAGGTAAGATGAGGGGAGAATCCGCGCGAAGACCCAGGCCGTCCCGCCGCAACGGATCTGCGACCGGCACCCCGATCGTGATGATGCACCACACGAAAAACCGATTTGTGCTGACGACACAGGGCCGTTCCTGGGGTGCAAGCCAATCGGCTTGGAGTACAAAAACAAGCTAGAGGTCGAGCGGCGGCGTGAAGGAATGCTAGTTCCATGAACTTTCCAACCCTTGCCAGGCTGTTGGTTCAGGCACTGATCGTCGTGACCATCGGTGTCCGCGGATCGAGCGGTTGGTCGAACGACCGAACGGCGGAACTGCTGACCACCGGCGGCAGCCAGCTCGACTCGCGCCTCCTCCAAATCGACGCTCAAGGCCAACCCATCTTCCGCGCAGCCGATCGCAAGCAGACACTGGCCGTTGACCAGTTGGTCCGATTCGGCAACCCGCGCGAGCAAATCAGCGATCCGCTACTGGTCACGTCGGACGGCAGCCTGTGGGTCGCCAGGCAAACCTTCGCGCCCATCGCCATCGAAGACGAACACGTGTCGTTCGACTCCGACACATTCGGCACGATCCGGCTGCCCATGGCACAGCTGCGCGGTATCCTCTTTTTACAGCCGGAAAACGACCGCCTTCGCGACAGGATGTTGGACGACATCCTTCATGGCCAGCAGAAAAACGATCTGGTGATGCTGGAAAACGGCGACAAGTTAACGGGGCTCGTCCTGACTTTGCAAGACGACCAGCTGATCTTCCAGACCGCAGCTGCCAAATCGACAATCGCCCTCGACCAGGTCGTGGCCCTGGTGCTCAACCCCACGCTCGCCAGACAGCCCCGGCAACCCGATCAATTTCTACTGGTCGGCACGCATGACGGCAGCCGTCTGGTCGTCGAGTCCCTCAAACCTGCTGGCCGCGGGGTTGTCATGAAGACGGTTGCCGGCCTGGTTGTCGAGGCCCCGTTGGCCGACATCGGTTACCTGCAGCGGGTGGGCGGACAAGCGATCTATCTTTCGGACATCCCCATCGCCCGGTACCACCACCAGCCGTATCTCAGCCTCGACTGGCCGTACCAGCGTGATCGCAACGTGCAGGGCGGACGGCTTCGCTGCGGCGGACAGGTGTATGAAAAAGGAATCGGCGTCCACAGTATTGCCGGCCTGACCTACCGGCTCGACCGACCCTACCGCCAACTGCAAGCGGAACTGGGCATCGACGATGCCACCGAGGGCGCAGGCAGCATCATCCTGCGGATCTATACTGACGATGGCTCGGGCCAGTGGGAACCGAAATTCACCAGCCCCATCATCCGAGGCGGCCAGCCACCCACGCCCATCGCGGTCGACATCCGCGGTGCCAAACGACTCAGCTTGATTGTCGACGTCGCGGACCGAGGCGACCAGCAGGACCACGCCAACCTGCTCGACGCGCGACTCATCCCCTAACCCCCATGCGATGGAACGCCTACCGTCGCTTGGCGACTCGATTTTCCTGAAGCACCCCGGACACCGGGCTGAGGCCGCAGGCGGTTGCCCGTCGCCACTCCGCCTTTGGCGACCAGACCGCTCGTCTAGGCAACCCTCTTGCCCCTGCCTCCCTCCATCCCTGACCCCCACCCCCTAGCCCCTAGCCCCTNNACCCCCTAGCCCCTAGCCCCTAACCCCTAGCCCCTCTAACACTCCCTCCCCCCATCTCTGCTATACTCGGCCTTGACACCCACGGTCCTTACCCCGGACAGACCGCCGCTTATGGTTCGCCAGCCCACTTTGCACGGAAGCCAGCAGGCCGACGACGATCGCGACCTCCGCCCCCAGCGGTTGAACGAGATGGTGGGCCAGCGGGAGGTATTTCAGCGGTTGGAGATTGCGGTGGACGCGGCCCGCAAGCGTGGCGAGCCGCTGGGGCATATTCTCTTTGATGGCCCGCCGGGCTTGGGCAAAACGACCTTTGCCACCTGCATCCCCCACGAACTGGGGGTCAGCCTGCAGATTGCCAGTGGGGCGGCGTTGGCGGCGCCCAAGGACCTGATTCCGTATCTGACCAATGCCGAGGAGGGCTCGGTGCTGTTTGTGGACGAAATTCACCGCCTGCCCAAGACCGTCGAAGAATTTCTTTACCCGGCCATGGAGGACTTTCGCATCGACCTCATCTTGGGCGAGGGGGTCAATGCGCGGACCTTGAACATGAATCTCAAGCCCTTCACGCTGATTGGCGCCACGACGCGGACCGGCCTGTTGTCCGCACCGTTGCGCGACCGTTTCCAGATGCGTGAGCACTTGGATTTTTACACGATTGCCGAGCTATCCGAGATTGTCTGCCGCAACGCAGACAAGTTGAACGTGGCGATTGACGACGACGCCGCTCAACATATCGCTCATCGCAGCCGCGGCACGCCCCGCGTGGCAAATAACCGTTTGCGCTGGGTCCGCGATTACGTGACCAGCAAAGCGGACGGTCGGATCACGCAAAACCTGGCCATCGATGCGCTGAAGATGCAAGGCATCGATCGCTTGGGCCTGGACGGCCAGGACCGCAAGTATCTGGAAACGATCGAGCGTGTTTTTCAGGGTGGCCCGGTCGGCGTAGAGGCGGTGGCCCACACCATGAATACGGCAACGGACACGTTAATCGACGAAGTCGAACCGTTCTTGCTGCGCAGCGAACTGGTCATCCGTACTCCCCGCGGCCGCAAGCTCACCGCCGCCGGCTATCAGCACCTGGGCGTCGCTCCGCCACCCCCGGCCGGCACTGCGGAGGCCGAAGCACAGTCCAAACTGTTCGAATCATAACCATCACGCCCCGCGCGATGAACGCACAGCAACTCGGACACTTTACCCAAAGGGAGGGGAGCCGCGTGCCCAGCCCCGTGGAAGCCATCACCACGCTCGAATCCCGTGACCGCTGAACCCTCCTCTCCTGACAAGTCCCGCCATGACCCATGTTCGCACCGATGCAGGTCCGCTCGATCTTCGTCGCCATCGTCGCCTTCCCGCTGGCACCGGCCGTCGGCCTGGCGTCTGTTCCCGGCAACCGTCTCCACCCATCAACCCCTCTCTCCTGGCACAGGACGGAATGTCTGCTGGCCAGCTGGGCCTCGGCAGCTTGCGACCAGCAGTTCGACCCATGCCGGCCCGACCTCGGTCGCTGCGATCCCGCCCACGCCGGCGGCAATCGCATCGTTTTTTGCAAAGGTCCCCTGATCGTCCGCTGGGTGCGGGACTCGCGGCAGGAGTGAGCCGGTGGCAAGTGTGCGGCTGAGCCAGTTGAACAAGATTTACGCCGGCGGCACGCATGCCGTGCGGGATGTGAATTTGCAGGTCGAACAAGGCGAGTGCCTGGTCCTCATCGGCCCATCTGGCTGCGGAAAAACGACCATCCTGCGGATGATCGCTGGCCTGGAACAAGTCTCGTCGGGAGATATTTTTATCCATGGCCAACGGGTAAACGATCTTGCGCCGGCCAGCCGCGATATCGCGATGGTCTTCCAGGACTACGCCCTGTACCCTCACATGTCGGTGCGGCAAAACTTGGCCTTTGGGCTGCGAATCCGCCGAGTGGCCAAGCCGGCGATCGCGCGGGCTGTGCGGCAGGCAGCAGAGATCCTCGCCATCGAAGACCTGCTGGACCGCCGCCCGCCCCAGCTATCGGGTGGCCAGTGCCAGCGGGTGGCACTGGGTCGAGCGATCGTGCGGGATCCCAGGCTGTTTTTGTTCGACGAACCGCTCGCAAACCTCGACGCACAACTTCGAGTCCAGATGCGGACAGAGATCGCCCGGCTGCATCGCCGACTAGGAACCACCACGATCTACGTGACGCACGATCAGGTGGAAGCCATGACCTTGGGCGACCGGATCGCCGTCATGCGGGAGGGCGTGGTCCAGCAGGTCGATACCCCCCTGGCGGTCTNNATTTCATCGAAGGCCAAGTCGCCGGTGGCCGCTTTGTTTACGGCAACCACACCCTGGATATCGGCCAGAACGTCCCCGACGGGCCCGCCATCCTGGGGATCCGCCCCGAGCACATCCTGGCGGACGGCCAGGGGTCACCTTTCGCGGAGGCGACGCTGGAATTCGTCGAACATACCGGCCGCGAGACGATGGGCTATTTCGACGTCTCGGGCCAGACGCTCGTCGCCCGCCTCCCCGGCGACCGCCCGACCGCTCCAGGCGATACCCTCCACTTGTCGCTCTGCCCCGAAACCTGCCACCTCTTCGCCGCCAACGGCGACCAGCAGCGGCTGAATTAGTTTTTTGTCCAACCTCAGTCTTCAGGCAGCCAAGCTCGCCACGATTTTCGGCCCTTCGAGCCGCCTGCCGCGGCAATCGCGCTTCGCCTCTTTCGGCCTGCGGCGACTCCGGTCAAGGCCTGCTGTCGGAGCTGCGTTTCACTTGTTCCGGCCTGCCGCTTCTGCCGGCCCACGGCTTGTGCCGGGCTACCGCACAGCCGCTCGGCAACAGGGGCAGGAGCGGCCGTCCTGCGGGCTGCGATGGGCCCCTGGGGCTGGCTGAGGTCGTACGCGCTGAACTGGCTGGTGCCTTGCCGATCGGCCTGCGGCGCGAAGTCCCGCCCAGATAGACACCTCGATCCGCTTGACATGCCCCCCCCAGCCGCTTTAGATTAGTCGGTTTCATCAATGGCGGAAGCATCCAGACATGGCCGTTCCCAAGCGCAGACATTCCAACTCCCGCACGAACAAGCGTCGTTCCCATGACGCCAAGCGGCCTCGGCAGCTGACCTATTGCCCCAAGTGCAGTACGGCCCTACCCACACACGTCGTCTGCCCCAATTGCGGCGAATACATGGGCCGCAAGGTGGTCGAGACCGAGGAATAATGCGGACCCGCAGGACGTTGAGCACGGAACCTTGAGCAAGACGGCGTTTCTCTTTCCCGGTCAGGGCGCCCAGGTCGTCGGCATGGGTCGCCAGCTGGCCGAATCCCTCCCCGCCGCTCGACAACTGTTCGATCAGGCCGCCGACGTCCTGGGCTACGACCTGGCCGCGATCTGCTTCGAGGGGCCTCCCGAACGGCTGAATTCCACCGTCTACAGCCAGCCCGCTCTGTTTGTCACCAGCCTGGCCGCTCTGGAAGCCCTTCGAGACCAGTCGCCGGACGTGGTCGAGGCGTGCGGGGCGGCGGCGGGGCTGAGCCTGGGAGAGTATACGGCCCTGGCCTTTGCCGGCGTCTTCAGCTTTACCGACGGTCTGCGGCTGGTCCAACAGCGGGGCGAGGCGATGCAGGAAGCCGCCGACGCCGTCCCCAGCGGGATGGTCAGCGTACTGGGCCTCGAGCGGGAAAGCGTTCAACAACTGTGCCAGCAGGCGGCTGCCGGCGAGATACTGCAGGCGGCCAACTACCTGTGCCCTGGCAACATCGCCATCTCTGGCGGCAAAGAGGCCTGCCAGCGGGCCGTGCAGCTGGCGCCCCAACTGGGAGCCATGAAGGCGGTCCCCCTGACGGTCGCGGGTGCCTTCCACACGCCGATCATGCAGCCGGCCGTGGAAAAGCTGACCGCCGCCCTGGCCCATGTCGACATGCGGCCACCCCGGATCCCGGTCATCTCCAATGTCGATGGCCAATCCCACGACGACCCGGACGAAATCCGCTCGCTACTGGCCCGCCAGGTCTTCCGCCCGGTATTATGGGAGGATTCGATGCGGTACCTGCTGGCTGCCGGAACCGACCAGTTTTATGAAATCGGCCCTGGACGTGTGCTGCGGGGCCTCTTGCGCCGCATCCAGCGGAAAGTGGCCTGCGAGTCGGTCGCAGCCTGAACCGCCCCCGACCAGGTGAATCCCAGCCAGCCAACAAGCAGCAAGCAAACCCAACCGTGAAATCCCCCTCAACCCCTCCCGCGAGGTAATCGAGCATGACTGAACAGCAAGATGGATTTCAGGTCGACTTGTCCGACAAAGTCGCGCTGGTGACCGGCGCTTCTCAGGGCTTGGGGCAGGCCATGGCGGTGCGGTTGGCAGCAGCCGGGGCCAAGGTCGCTTGCATCGCTCGCAATCAGGACAAGCTGCAAGAGACGGTGGCGGCCGTCACCGACGCCGGCGGGACGGCCGAGGCGTTTGCTTGTGATGTGACCGATGGTGCCAGTGTGGACAAGGTGGTGGAGGCGGTGGTGGACAAGTGGCAGCGTCTGGACGTTCTGATCAATAACGCGGGCGTGACGCGGGACACGCTGGTGCCGCGGATGAGCGACGAGGACTGGGACACGGTACTGGACACGAATCTTCGCGGAGCGTTCTTGATGACGCGGGCGGCGACGCGGCCCATGATGCAGCAGCGCTACGGCCGGATTATCAACATCTCCAGCGTGTCGGGACTGATGGGCAACCCGGGTCAAGCGAACTATTCGGCCTCCAAGGCGGGCCTGATCGGCCTGACACGGACGGTGGCTCGCGAACTGGCCAAACGGAAAATCACCGTCAACGCCGTCGCGCCCGGATTCATCGAGACCGACATGGCCCGGGCCCTGGGCGAGACGATCCTGGACGAGGCAAAAAAACGTATCCCGGCTCGACGCCTGGGCCAGCCGGACGAGGTGGCGGACCTGGTGGCCTTTCTGGCCAGCGACGCGGCCGGCTACATCACGGGGGCGACCATCACCATCGACGGCGGCATGACGTGCTAAAGACAGGGATCTAGCGGGGTTAATGCCTGCCGGACGACGGCGGCCTTACTATTTACAACGGTCGGGAAAGACGGTATATCTTGTGCTGCTTGACAAACACTGGCTATGGTATCCGCGGCGGCTTGAGCCGCCGGGCTGGATCGGTTGCAAGCGGGAAATCCTGAGCGGCGATGGCCAAGTTCGGTCGATCGGCGTTGATCAGGTGATAACTTGAACGTTGCGGGAGGAATTGGCAGGTGGCCTCAGTTGAAGAACGAGTCATTAATATCGTCGCCGAACAGCTTGGCGCCGACAAAGACAAGATCACGGCGGACACTCATTTCGTGAACGACTTGGGCGCCGATTCGCTGGATACCGTCGAGTTGGTGATGGAACTCGAAGAAGAGTTCGACATCAACATTCCCGACGAATCCGCAGAAAAGATTCAAACGATCGGCGAAGCGGTCAAGCATATCGAAGCGAGCACCCAATCCTAGTATGGGCTGAGCATGAACCGACGCGTTGTCGTAACGGGGCTCGGTACTGTCACATCGCTTGGCTGTCAGCTGGAAGAGCTCTGGCAGCGGATTCTCGACGGCGAAAGTGGGATCCACAATCTTACGCTGTTCGATACCTCGAACTACAAGGTAAGATTCGGCGGTGATCTGGGCGGCTGGTCGCCCGATAAGTATATCTCCCCCAAAGAAGTCAAACGGCTGGACCGTTTCTCCCAGTTCGCTCTGGTCGCCGGCGCCGACGCCGTCAGCGACAGCGGGCTCGACTTTTCCGCTGAAGACCCCTACCGCTGCGGCGTCATCACTGGCTCAGGAGTCGGCGGCCTGCACGAAATGGAAGAGCAGACCGAAAGGCTGCTGACCAAGGGGCCAGACAAGGTTTCGGCGTTTACGATTCCCAAGCTGATGGTCAACGCGGCCAGTGGCCACCTCTCGATTCAATACGGCTTGAAGGGCCCCAACGCCGCCGTGGCGACCGCTTGTGCCAGCGCCACCAACGCCATGGGAGACGCTTTCCGCGAAATCCAACAAAACCGGACGGACGTGATGGTCACCGGCGGATCGGAGGCGGCCCTCACGCCGATGGGCATCTGCGGGTTCGCCAATATGCGGGCCCTCTCCATGCGGAACGAAGATCCCCCCCGGGCCAGCCGGCCGTTTGACGCCGATCGGGACGGGTTTGTGATGAGCGAAGGGGCGGGGATCTTGGTTTTTGAGGAGTATGAACACGCCAGGAGGCGGGGAGCAAAAATTTACGCCGAAGTATTGGGGTACGGGGCCAGCGGCGATGCGGGACATATTACCCAACCCGACGAAGCCGGCCTGGGAGCTGCCAAGGCCATGTCCAACGCCCTGCAGGACGGCGGCCTCAACCCGGACGATATCGACTACATCAACGCTCACGGAACCAGCACTCCGCTGGGCGACGCCGCCGAAACGGCCGCCATCAAAAGCGTCTTCGGCAATCACGCTCGACAACTTAGCGTCTCCAGCACCAAGAGCCAGTTGGGCCACCTGCTGGGCGCCAGCGGCGGCGTGGAACTGGTCCTGACCATCCTGGCCCTCACAGACCAGGTCGTCCCTCCCACGATCAATTACGAGACACCCGATCCCAAGTGCGATTTGGATTACACGCCCAACCAGCCCCGCCCCCGCCAGCTGCGGATGGCTATGTCCAACAGCTTCGGCTTCGGCGGCCACAACGGTTCGATTGTTGTCGGCCAGCTGCGGAACGGCAGCTAACACGGAATGCCCGACCGCGGGCCCGTATCCCGCACCGCGAGCCTGGATTTCTCACCAGCCATCTGCTGTGCGACGGCCAAGACTTTGCCTGGCCCCGTCCGATGGTGCAATTCAAGGATCAACCTGCGACCTGCACGCTTGCAGTCAAATGACGTCGTCTTCCTTGCCAGGCTGAGACTTACCGTCCCTCGCCACGATCTTTCGAGAAAACCCGGGCTAGCATTGCCATGGTCGGCAAGCATCTTCTCTTGCCGCGCCTGTTTTCGCCCCCTATACTCCCCGCCCTTAGGTCGCAGCCTCATGGGGCAGGTTGTGAAACGGATTCATTCGCCGGTTACTGCGGCAAAGTGATTTCGCGGAATGGCCGGTGGGGGACCGCCGGACTCCGAGCCGGGCGGTGCCATTCCGGCAGGGACGGAAACGATGCTTTTTAAAACCAGAATCATGACAGGTGCGGCAGCCGTGATGCTGATCGCGACGCTCTCCTACGCTCAATCTTCCGACGACGACGTCAACTGGCGGTCCCCGGGCGGCGGTGACGGGCCGCAGGTAAAGGGAGGGGCGGACGCGGTGGCCGGGGGCGGACGCACGACAGCTGTCTTGCCAAACGGAAAAGGCCAGATTTGGCGTGAGTACGACATTTCCTCTTACACCTTGCGGGTCAGTGACAGCGAGCGGCCCCAGCAGGCCATGATCCACTGGATCCTCCGCGAGACCGGTTACGAGACCTGGCACGGTGAGACGGTGGCCATGTTGTCCGCAACACCGCGCATCTTGCGTGTTTACCACACGCCTGAAATGCAGCAGACGGTGGCCCAGATTGTCAGCCGCTTTGTGCGTCGCGAGGGCGAAACCCATGCTTACCGTATCCGCCTCTGCACCCTGGGACATCCCGACTGGCGGGCTCGCGCGCAAAGGTTATTGCGACCGGTTCCGGTTCAGACGGCTGGCGCCGAAGCGTGGCTGCTGGCCAAGGAAGACGCCGCCAGCTTGATGGTCCAGCTCTCCAAGCGTTCCGATTACCGCCATCACGGCTCACCTCGCTTGATGGTCCACGACGGACAGGTGGCGGCGGTACAGCTCAGCAGTGCACGCCCCTTTATCCGCAGCGTGTTGGCGCCGGGGACGCACCAGCCCGGGCGGGAACCGAACGTGAGCCAGGTTGACGAGGGCATCCAATTCGAGATCCACCCCCTGTTGTCACTGGACGGCCAGACGGTCGACGCCATGCTGAAGTGCAACATCATGCAGGTGGAAAAGATGGTGCCGGTCCGATTGGAGGCACCCAGCACTTTTCCCCAAAGCCGGCAGTGGTATACGGTCGAGATCCCGCAGATGGTCTCGTGTCAGTTCCACGAGCGATTCCGCTGGCCCAAGGACCGGGTGCTGCTGGTCAGCATGGGCATGGTGCCGCGTCCCGGTCCGCAGGCCTCGCTGAAGCTGCCGCTGAGCAATTCCCCACCCCGCGGCGAGGCCTTGATTTTCGTCGAATCGCATCCCCACGCTCTGTCCGGCACGGCGGTCACGGCGGGAGGGCTTGGCGAGCGTTTTCAGGGCCGCTACTAAAACGCCCCGTTCTCGTTGGCTCGACGAGCACCCTCTGCCTCGATAAAATAGCGCTCCTGCTGTTTTTGATTCCCAAAAAGCTGTGGCCGAGCAGATGCAATCTTTTTTTGGAAATCGTCGCGTCGTCATTACCGGCATCGGCCTGGTCAGCCCCCTGGGGAACTCCAAGCACGCTTTGTGGGAAGGGCTGAACGGCGGGCGCAGCCCTGTTTCCGGAATCGACGATTTTCCCTCAGCGGCCGAAATTGTCAGTTACGGAGCAGCAGCCAAGGAGTTTTCCGGACAGATCAACGACTTCGGCGAACTGGAAAAGGATCAGAAGAAGATGATCCGCAAAGCGCTGAAGCTGATGTGTCGAGAAACGATGATGGGCGTGGCGGTCGCCCAGGCCGCACTGCAGGACGCCTCGTTGAAAACGGGTGATCTGCCTGCCGAGCGGTCGGGATGTGTCTATGGGTCCGATTACATGTTGACCATGCCGGAAGATTTTTTGGCTGGCATCCGCACCTGCCAGGATGAGTCAGGCCAGTTTCAATACCAGCGGTGGGGCCAGGAAGGGATGCCACAGGTAACGCCGTTATGGCTGTTGCGATACCTGCCCAACATGCCCGCCAGCCACATTGCCATCTACAACGACCTGCGAGGACCGAACAATTCCCTGACCTTACGCGAGGCTTCCTCGAATGCGGCCGTCGGGGAAGCGGCCTTTACGATCGCTCGTAACCACGCCGATATGATGATCGCCGGAGCCACCGGGACCCGCCTGCATCCCATGAACGCCATCCACGCCATGCAACAAGAAGAAATCGCCTCGCCCGATGTCCCGCCGGCCGAGGCCAGCCGACCCTTCGATCGCGATCGAACGGGAATGGTCCTGGGCGAAGGTGCCGGCGCACTGGTCTTGGAAGAACTCCACTCGGCCGAAACCCGCGGGGCCACGATCTACGGCGAGATTGTTTCACGAGCGTCGTCGACTGTCGCGTCGCCCAGCGGCATCGCCGACCGGCGGCAGGCACTGTCCAACGTGATTACGGCCGCCCTGCGGGATGCCGCTGCAGAACCAGGCCAGATCGGCCATGTGCACGCACATGGTATCTCGACCCGTAGCGGCGACGCCGAGGAAGCCGCTGCCATCGCCCACGTCCTGGGAACCGGCCCAGACGCTCGACCCGTTACCGCCGCCAAAAGCTATTTCGGCAATCTGGGGGCCGGCAGCGGCATGGTCGAGCTGATCGCCAGCCTGCTGGCGCTGCAACATGGAAACTTGTTTCCCATGTTGAACTACCAGAACCCCGACCCGGATTGCCCCCTCCTAATCGCCACCGCCGCCAACGGCCTGGCCGCCGGCGAAAACTTTCTGAATCTTTCCTGCACACCGCAGGGCCAGGCTACTGGCATCCTGATCCGTTCGCCAACCTGAACCGGCACAGGGCTCAGCAGTCTACCGTACGGCCATTCTCCCAGCCGGCCGAAAATCGGTAACAAAACTGCCAGACCACACCACTCCCATCCTTGCGGGGCGCGGATTCCCCACGAAATTCGTGGCCCGCCGCGGGAGCTCTTTGCCTGGCAAAAAAGACGACGCGATTTGAGGCAAGCGTAGGGACCATACGTTGAGCCTCCAATTGCGACGTCGGAGGGGGCAAGGGAAAAGACCTGCCCGTGGCACCGCAGACGGCTGCTGAGCAATCGGGCCAGGCGCGGTGCGACCCCAACCTCCCGCTTTCGCCTGGAAAGTTCGGGCTTTCCCCCGCACCCGCTCGTCCTTGACACCCTGCTCAGACAGCGATATCCTGAAAGGTTTACAATTTTACGCTAAGTCGGGAAATTACAAGAGTTTTCGGGCGGACCGCGTGGCACAGGGAAGTTTCTCAACTGCGCGGACGGCGGTGCCGCTGGCCAGGCAGCAACCGGAAACTTCCCCTTTGGGGTGGCAGGATAGAGGAATCATGAAACCGGATGAAGTGTTGCGGATCGTTGACGCGATACACCGCGACAAGAACATCGACCCAGGTGTGGTTTTCGAAGCGATCGAGCAGGCATTGGTTTCTGCCGCCACGAAGCACTACGGCGAGGAGAGGGAAATCAGCGTGACGATTGACCGCGAGACGGGAACGATCAGCGGAACGCTTGACAGCGAACCTCTCGATCCCGAAGAAACGATCGGCCGCATCGGGGCTCAGACAGCCAAGCAGGTCATCATCCAGAAAATCCGCGAGGCGGAGCGGGATGCTTTGTACGAAGAGTACGAAGCGCAAACGGGCCAGATGGTGACAGGCGTCGTGCAGCGGTACGAGGGGGGCGCGGCGACCGTTGCGCTGAGCAACACCGAAGCCATTCTTCCGCGTGGCGAGCAGATACCGGGCGAAACGCATCACTCCAACGAACGCGTGCGGGCGACCGTGTTCGAAGTCCGCAAGGCCGGGGCGCGGGTCAAAATTATCCTCAGCCGCATTCGGCCCCAGCTGGTCCAGCGGCTGTTCGAACAGGAGATACCGGAAATCGCCGAAGGCGTGATTGAAATCAAAGCCATGGCTCGTGAACCAGGCTACCGCAGCAAGGTGGCTGTGGCCAGCGCCGACCAGCGAGTCGATTGCGTTGGCGCCTGCGTCGGAGTCCGCGGCAATCGGATCAAGAACATTGTGGACGAGCTGGCGGGCGAGCGGATTGACATTGTCCGCTGGAACGACGACTTGCAAGTGCTGATTCCCAATGCGTTGCAGCCCGCAGAAGTTGAGGACGTGATCTTGTGTCAGATGTTGGGTCGAGCGATCGTGTTGGTTCGCGAGGACCAGCTGTCGCTGGCCATCGGCCGCCGCGGCCAAAATGTACGGCTGGGAAGCAAGCTGTGCGGCTGGGACATCGAGATCATGACCCAGGAAGAACTGGGCGAACAGATCGACCGCGCCGTCGCCGGCTTTGCCGCTCTGGATGGACTCGAGGAAGAACTCGCCGTCAAATTGGTCGAACAGGGATTTATGTCGTATGACGATCTGTCGGTGATTGAGCCGGATGCGCTGATGGAAATGGGAGCACTCACCCAAGAACAGGTCGATCACATCGTCGAACAGGCGGAAGTCAAGGCCGAAGAGGCCGAACAGGCGGCCGCTGAGGAACGGCGGCGCCAGCGCGAACAGGAGCGCCGCGAGGCGGCGGTTGCCGAGGCAGAAGCTGCTACCGCCAGGTCGGCGGCGGCCGAGCCTGGCCCGCCGGCCGCGGAGGGCGAGACGGCCGACTCGGAGCCCCCCGCCGAAGGCCAACAGCCAGAAGAAAGCTCGGCCGATGCAGCTACCCAACCCGAAACGGCCCAGACCGGTGAAACGGCCGAGGGGGCGGAAACCGGCGAAACGTCGAAGACCGCAAAGACGGCTGGTGAGGGTGATCAGACGGGTGAGGCGACCGAGCAAGCGGCGGCCGTGACGGCGGAGGAAGCGCCGGAAAATTCAGCAGATGGCGGTGATGTCGAGACCCAGGAAGAGAACTCCAGCGGAGCGATTTCGGAGAGTGCTACCTGAAGTCACTGAAAAGGAGAACCGGGTTATGATTTGACCACGCAGACTTCCCGCCTCGGTGACGGCATGCCGTTGACGGGAAACAAAGGTTGAGGGAGGCCAGCGTTGCCTATTCGAATTTACGCCTTGGCGAAGGAACTGAAGATTGATAGTGCCGAGCTTTCGCAAATTTGTGCAAAAGCGGGCATCACCGGGAAGGGGTCTGCGCTAGCCAGCCTGACAGACGAAGAGGATGCGAAAGTCAGAGCGTTCCTGGCCGGTGGAGCCCACAGGGAACCTGCCAAAGGCGCACCTGCCAAAGGCGGACCTGCTCAGGGTATCCCTTCCCCCAGCGTCTCGCCCCCAGGAGCTGCTGGCACCGGCTCGACGGCCCAGCAAATCGCCAGCCAGATCAGCGGCACCGGTGCCGTCCGGCGCGAGGACTATGTCGCCCCCAGTGGCTCGCTGGGTGGCAAACCCCGAGTGCTGTCTCCCGTCTCCTCCAAGCCCCCGATCGAAGTGGTGGAAAAGCCGGCCGAGCCGACGGCCAAGCAGCCAAAAGCCGCACCCACCATCAAGCTGGCTCCTCTTCCCTCCACCCAACAACCCCCGGCTCCTGCCCCCACCCCAGAAGGACCGGCTCCGCAAAAGCCCGATCTCAAGCTGCCGGTGGAAGCGATCCGGGCCGGCAAAGCGGGCGATGCACGGCCGTTGTCCGAGCATTTACGGAAACACGAAAAGAAGAAGCAGGCCGACGCGGCCCGCGGCGAAACCGCCGCTCCGCCGATGCCCGTCCCGCCGGTCGAGGGCCGACGCGAGCGGGGCCGCGGCAAGGCCAAGGAAGTGCCCGCCGACAAGGAGGAAGGCACCCTCCTGGGCGGCCGCGAAGCGAGACAACTCAGCCGCAAAAAAGCGGCCCGCACCCGCCGCGACCAGGAGGGCGAGGAGGAAGCCCCCGCCCGTCGACGGGGTCAACCCCGCCGACGCTCAGGCGTCAGCACGGCCGCTCCACGTAAAGAAAAAGTCATCGTGCAATTGCCATGTAGCGTCCGTAGCCTCTCCGAAGCCATCGGGGTCTCTGCGGTCGCCATCCAGCGACAGCTGATGGAAATGGACACCATGGCCACCATCAACACGCTGCTGGACCACGAAACGGTAGAATTGCTGGCGCTGGAATTTGAAGCCAATATCGACATCAAGCAGCCAGTCAGCCTGGAAGACGAACTGACAACCAGCATCATGGAGGCGGAAGACGATCCGTCCCAGCTGGCACCCCGGCCGCCGATCGTCACCTTCCTGGGACACGTCGACCACGGCAAAACATCCCTCCTGGACGCCATCATTGGGATCGACGTCGTCAGTGGCGAACGAGGCGGAATCACTCAACATATTCGCGCCTACAACGTAAAAAAAGATGGTCGGAAGATTTCGTTTGTCGATACGCCTGGCCATGAAGCCTTCACCGAAATGCGGGCACGGGGCGCTAACGTTACCGACATTGCCGTGCTGGTGGTGGCGGCCGACGACGGAGTCATGCCGCAGACCGAAGAGGCCATCAGCCACGCGCGCGCGGCGGAAGTACCCATCGTAGTGGCGCTGAATAAAATCGATCTGCCCGGCATCGACGAAAACCGGATCATGCAGCAATTGGCCGCGAATGACCTGTTGCCACGCGAATGGGGCGGGGAAACCGAATTGATTCGCACCAGCGCTGTCACACAGAAGGGTATCGACGAGCTGCTGGAAATGCTGCTGTTCATCGCCGAGGATCAACAGTTTAAAGCCAATCCGCAGCGTGCCGCCTTAGGCACGTGCCTGGAAGCTCAATTGCACGAAGGCCGCGGGGTCGTTTCCAAGTTCATCGTGCAGAACGGTACCCTCAAGGTCGGCGACTGCATCGTCTGTGGCCAATCGTACGGACGCGTCAAGGCCATGTACAATACGCTGAATCCGCAGAAAAAACTGACCAAAGCCGGGCCGTCCACGCCGGTCGATTTGACCGGGCTGGACGTTGCACCCGGCGCCGGCGAACGTTTCCTCGTCGTCGACGATATCGCTCAGGCTCGCCAAATCGCCGAACAACGCGAGGTGTCCCGCCGCAGCGCCAGCCTGGCACCGCCGGTGCACGTTACTCTGGAAGGCCTCTTCGATCGCCTGGGGCAGCACAAAGTGCAGACATTGAATTTGATCTTGCGGGCCGACGTCCGTGGTTCCATCGAAGCGATCCGCCAGGAATTGGAAAAAATCCAGCACCCAGAAGTGAAATTCAAGATCCTGCAGGCCACGGTGGGAGGGATTACCGAGGCGGATGTGCATCTGGCCGACGCCTCGGACGCTATCATCTGCGGGTTTAACGTGGTACCGGACGAACAGGCGCGGGTCCTGGCCGATCAAAAAGGGGTGCAAATTCGCCGCTACGACATCATTTATAACCTCACAGACGATCTGAAAGCCGCGCTGGAAGGCCTCTTGAAACCCGTGCAGCGGGAAACCGAGCTGGGCCGAGCACTGGTGCAGCAAGTATTTAAAATCAGTCGCGTGGGCGCGGTCGCCGGCTGTCGTGTCCTGTCGGGCGTGATTCAGCGTAACGGAAGAGCGCGTGTTATCCGCGAGCAGACGGTGATTGGCGACTACGCGCTAGACACCTTACGACGTGTCAAGGAAGACGTCCGCGAAGTCCGCGAAGGGCTGGAATGCGGTATCAAGCTGGCGGGCTACAACGACATCAAGGAGGGAGACATACTGGAAGTCTACAAGATCGAAGAAGTCGCTCGTACGCTCGACAGCACATAATGCCATCCCGACGAGTTCAAAAGGCTGCTGAGGCTATTCGCGAAGTCGTCTCGATGGCGATTCTTGCCGAATTGCAGGACCCCCGCATCCAGCATGTCACCGTGACATACGTCGAGGTGTCAGCCGACATGCGGCTGGCCAAGGTCCATGTATCGGTCATGGGCAGCGACGCTCAACAACGTCGCAGCCTGCAGGGCCTGCAGCACGCCGCGGGATTCCTGCAAGCCAAAATTGCCAAACGCATCGATACGCGCTACACGCCAAAACTAAAGTTTATGCTCGACCAAGGCGTTAAACATTCGATCGAGATCGAGAAAATCCTGAACGAAGTATTACCTGGGCGTCAGGCTGAGGTGGAGCCGGATGTGGCAGTCGACGAGCACCCAGACGATTTCCCAGACAACACGCGCGGTGAATAAAAATGGCTATCAGTCGCAGCAGCATGATTGCCCGTCTGCACAAGACACTCAAAAAAAAGTTCACTCCCTATACGCCCAACACAAGGCTCTCGGTTCTCGAACAGTTGATCTTTGCCTGTTGTCTTGAGGACGCACAGGAAAACGATGCTCAACGGGCCTTCAACGCCATCGAAGAGCAGTTTTTCGATTGGAACGAAGTCCGTGTCAGCTCGGTCAAGGAATTGAGCGAGGTGACGCAGATGCTCCCGTTTCCACGCCAAGCCGCTCTGCGGGTGAAGAAGACGCTGCAAAGTGTCTTCGAAGCCAATTATTCGTTTGATCTCGAAAAGCTGAAAAAGGAAAACCTCGGCGTCGCCATCAAGAAGTTATACAAATACGACGGCGTCACGCCGTTCGCCGTGGCGTTCGTCACCCAGACAGCCCTGGGCGGACACGCGATTCCCGTCAGCCGCGGGTCGCTGGAAGCGCTCTACATCCTGGGAATTATCAACGAAAAAGAGAAGAAGAACTACAACGTGCCGGGCATGGAAAGGGCGATTTCCAAGAGCAAGGGTATCGAATTCGGGTCGCTGCTGAACCAACTGGGCTGCCAGCTGCGACGTTCGCCTTACGGCACCACGACTCGTAAAATCCTTCTGGACATCGCGCCGGACGCCAAAGATCGGCTGCCGAAACGCGTCGACAAAAAGGCGCTGGCTCGGCAGGAAGCCGAGGCCAAAAAAGAAGCCGCTCGGAAGCAGGCAGAGGCCCAAAAAGCGAAAGCGGCTGCCGAGAAGAAGGCGAAGGCGGCTGCCGAGAAGAAGGCCAAAGCGGCTGCTGCGAAAAAGGCGGCTGAAACGGCAGCCGCGGCCAGGCGCAAGAAAGCGAAGCCGACCAAACGCACTGTGACCACGAAAAAAAAGAAGGCTCTCCCTCCCCAAAAAAAGACAACCAAAAAGAAAACGGCCCGACCCACGGGAAAAAAGGCGAAAACGACCCCACCGGCAAAAAAGAAAAAAACCGTCAAAAAACATACCGCGTCCAAACGTGTGGCGCGACGCAAGCCGCGCTGACCGCGTCACCTGTCTTGAACCAAATGCGGACGCCACCCGTCGGGTCCTGCCCAGCGCCGCCGTCGCCAGA
>WVZU01000169.1:26325-28900 GCA_011772275.1 Planctomycetales bacterium
CAGCAACCGGCCGATGATCGCCAGCCGGCCCGTGGCCCCGATCATGAACATTCTTCGCCTGTCCGCTGCCGGTCTTCGCAGGCCCTCCTGCCGGACCGCCCTGCGGCTCTTGCCAATCTGCACAGCCATCCTCCTGACCGCCCAGGCGGCCACCGCCTCTCCCGTACCCGCCTCGACCGCTGGTGAACTCCTCGACCAGCCGGCTGCCAGGTTCGATCCCCACCTCCCCCGCACCCCCGGCGAAAACGATCACCTCCGGGCCGCTGCCCTCTTCGCCAGCGGGCTGATTCATGCCAAACGACAAGAATACGACCAGGCGCTGGCGGACTATCAACGCGCTATCCAACTCGATCCAGACAACGGTCGCTTGCGCAGCGCCGTGCTAGTCAGCCAGGCCCGCATTCATGAAATCCACCAGCGGCTGCCCGAGGCCCTGACCGCGTACCAACGGGCCCTCCGCTGGGACCCCCAGAACAAAAGCTACCTACCGCAGATCCTCCAGCTGGCTCGCCACCTCGATCGGCATGCCGAGACGGCACGATACAGCGTGCTGCTGGTCACAGAAAATCCTAACGATTCCCTGGAAGTGCTCCGCGCGTTCATTTACCTGCACGAAGAGGATCAGCTGCCACGAGCATTGACCATCTTTGAAAAGGCGCTGCAGACCGGACAACCCGACCTGCGGCAGCCGGCCTGGATCGAACTGCACAAACTGGCCGGCGAGGCTTACCTGGCGCTGGACAAGCCCCGTCAAGCGGCCGATGCCCTGGCGGTTGTCGAGCGGGTGTTGAGCGAACCGGCGCGGTTTGGCTGGGATGATGAAATGATCGACTTGATCCAGGGGGAGCAGCCGGCCAAGCTGGATGAGATGATCGGACGTGCGTACCTGGCGACAAAGCAATGGGACAAGGCCCGCGCCGCATTCGACCGCGCCACGTCCGAGGATCCAGGAGGAAAATGGTATTGGACAGCTCGACTTCAAGCCGCCGCCGATCGACCCCAGGAGGCAGCCCGTTCGGTGCAACAATACATCGACGGCAAATACACCTCTCAGGGCTCTAATCCCTACCGATTGCTGTTCGAAGTCGCGCCGGCAGAGGCAGGGCAGCGGATCGGCCGGCTGGAAGGATGGCTGGCCCAGGATCCGAAAAACGCCCCCCTGGCATATTTCTTAAGCGAGCAGTACCTGGCGGCCGGTCGCCGGCAAGACGCGCGGCAGGTAATCGAAAAACAGATCCAACGGCAGCCCAAGGGGCAGGCCTACCAAAACCTGGTCCGCATCTACCACCAGGTGAAAGATCACAAAGCCTTCCTCCGGCTGACCGCCAATTTGCCCTCCCCGTTCGCGACCCTACCCACGCTCGGCCAACCCCTGGACGCCGCCTGTGCCGACCCCGCGTTCGTGGATGGCATCGTGGCCGCAGCCCGGAAACAGCTCGCCAAACCCGAAACCGACCTGACCCGCGAACAACGTCTGGCGGTGGCAATCCTGGCGGTCAAATCCCAACGGTGGGACGTGGCCAAGAACTTTTATTCCCTGGCAGCTCAAGCCGATCCAGCCCGCAAAGCCGAAGTCTACGAAGCGTGGGGCCTGGATTTTCTGGCGGCCGGCCGGTTTGCCGATGCCGCGGACGCGTTCCGCCTGGCCGTGAATGAAAAGGTGCTGCCCGCATCCACACCGATCTTTTCCTATTACCTGGCAGGCGCCTTGGCGGCGGATGACAAATTCGAACCAGCCATCAAGGCGGCCCGGCACGCCGTACAAGCCAGCCCCTCGGAAGCCGAATACCACTACCGACTGGCCTGGGTTCTGTATCGCGCCGGTCGCCGGTCGGACGCTATCCAGACCTACCGGCAGCTGATCGAGCGATTTGATGCTGAGCGGGAATTATCGGCCACCCGCGAGCTGGTCCGCGAGTCGCGACTGACCCTCTCGCATCTGTACGTGCAAGAGGATGATTTTGAGGCCGCCACCGAGCTGTTGGAACAAGTACTGGATGAATTCCCCGAAGATCATGGGGCCATGAATGATCTGGGGTACCTCTGGGCAGATCGGGGCATCCGCTTGCAGAGGGCATGGAGGATGATCCAGGCCGCCTGCGTGGCAGAGCCCGACAACATGGCTTATCGCGACAGCCTGGGATGGGTCCACTATCGACTGGGCGATCATCATCAGGCGCTGGCGCAGCTGCAGCGGGCGGTCCAGCTGGGAGCCGACAGACCAGACGGAGTCATTTACGACCACCTGGGGGACGTGTATCAGGCGTTGGGCCAGGCAGAGCAGGCGCGAACGGCCTGGCAGAAGGCGGTGCAGGCGTTCGAGCATGCCGAAGACCAAAAAGCGCTTGATCGCGTCCGCGAGAAGCTGAAAGGGGAGTAACCGGGCCGGTTGCCGGATGCCCGGGCGGCGGGGATCGGCAAAGGGCTGCCCACTGTTTGCACCGGAAAGGAAATGGTGCCCTGAAAAGGGGAATTGCGACGGATGTCTTCCAGAAATGAGCAGAGTTTTTTGGCAGCGAGATGGTGGGGCGCTTCAAGAGCGGTTAAGCAGGTCGGTTAAGAGTATCCGGTTAAG
>WVZU01000067.1 GCA_011772275.1 Planctomycetales bacterium
CTGGTCCGCAGGGGGGGTGTTTCCCGGGGGGTGGGATGGACCTTTTCCGGATGCCGCCCCTCCAGCTTACTGGCGCGAATGCGGTCCGGCAGGTCGTCGAAGGTATAGATCCCGGTGCCGATCGTCTGGCCGGATCCGGTGATCCCCAGCAACACGTGTTCGTCCGATTTGAGGTTGCCGTTAAGGATATGGTCCCAGATGGCCACAAAGTGGGTCGTGGTCGCCGTATTCCCCCGCTCGGCAATATTGTGAATCGTATTGGCGTCGGTACAGATCTTCTTTTTAAAGGCCTTGTTGATGGCGCGTTTCGCATCCCGTAGCGAGCGATCCGAAGTCTGATGCATGATCAGGTGANNATCAGGTGATCCATCTGCTCGGGCGACCATTCGCTGGTCTCGAAGATGTACTGAGCATGCATCACCGAATGTTGCACGGCCACGGCCGTATGCTCCATGGGATCGGGCACGTGCATAATGATCCCTCCGTGCGGTTGTTCGGTCAGCCGCCCGATGCACATGCGGGAGTATTTCGAGAGCGAGTACATATCCAGTTCGTGGAAGCCCACATCGCGGCTGGTGGCCGCCTCCAACAGCACGGCCGCTCCCGCGTCGCCCACTGTCAAGCAGGCGATTCGCGGGTCCATGAACCCGTCGATTTCCAGTTGAGCTGTCCGGGCGATATCGGAAATGAACTCGCCACTGACCACCAGGCCACGGCGGATCAGGCCCGTGGCCAGCATGGCGTCCACCACCTGGATCGCCGTCAGCATGCCGGTGCAGGCGTTGGTCACATCGAACGCCAGGGCGTTGTGGAATCCGAAATGCTTTTTCAGCTGCAGCGACGTATTGGGTTCGAGCGACAGCGTGCGCAGTTTATCCAACCGCGTGATGTTACAGGCAATCACCACGTCGATGTCGTCCACATCGTATTTGGAGTGCTGGAAGCATTCCTCCACCGCCTTGATCGCCAGGTCCAGGCAAAACTCCTCTTCCCCCGCCATCCGCCGGCTATGGATCCCGGTCATCCGTTCCAGGGGGAACCACATTTTGTGCCGGCAGCCCTTGACCAGTTCCTTGGTGGTGACTTCCTTGGGTGGCAAGTAGACCCCCAGGCTTTCGATGATCGTGTTGGCCTTTTCGGTTGCGCGGCGACGGGCGGTTCGCGGCTGGGGGGCGGTGCCGGTGTCGGCCGGCGGCGGGGCCACCGCCGGCGCGAGGCCAGTGCCATTCCCCTCGCGGGCGGTATCCGTTGCGTCTGCGGCGGGAGCCGCGGCGGGGGCCACGGCGGCCAGTTCGGCGATCGTCGGGTGCTGGAACAGCATGGCGGGGGTGATTTTCAGCCCCGCCTGTTCCGCCAGCACCCCCACTTCCAGGCTCTGAATCGAAGCCCCGCCCAGGTCAAAGAAGTTGTCCTGGACCCCGACTTTTTCCAGATCCAGCACGTCGGC
>WVZU01000224.1:0-8071 GCA_011772275.1 Planctomycetales bacterium
GCCGGGGCTCAGAGCGGGGGTGGCTTGCTCTTTTAAATGGGATCCATGTGTTATCAGAGTCTAGCCGGCTCCAACGCATACTCGCAGGCTGCCAAACAATTACAATCCGTGTAATGCACCCGCCTAAAAGTGTGCGCTGGGCGGCGTGGCGATAACGCGCCCCGACGTTCCGCTCTGGCAACAATGTTAAAGCCAGTGGCCTGTTTTCGCTATCTGAAAATTAAGCGTTGTGACAGAGCACCGGTTCGGTTTACTCCACCGCGCACACCATGATGCGGTTGCTGCTGATGTCGACGATTTCGACTTGGGTGCCCGCATTGATGAAGGCACCATCGGCGACGACGTCGACCTTGCGGGCGCCGAAGCGACATTGGCCCGCCGGTCGCAAGGTGGTCCGCGCCTGGCCGCGGTCACCAACCTTCAGCGGTTTTCCTTCGGCATCGGGCACGGTGTGGGGTGGTCCTGACGGCGCGACGGTCGCCGGTGGGGGGGGTTCGAGCGCGAGGCGGTTGAGCAGCGGGATGGTGCCAAAATATTTCACGACCAGGGCGCAGCCGATGATGGCTGCCACGCCGGCGCCGAAGATGAGTAGCAGGGAATCGAGTAGCGCGTTGAATTGTTCGGTGCTGCGGGGTACCAGGAAGCTTTGGCTAGCCAGGATCAGGCTGCTGATGATCAGCAGTACGCCCGCCAGCCCGGCGATGCCGAACCCCGGCAACACGAACAGTTCCACCAGTAAAAAGACGACGCCTGCGGCGAAGAGGAGAAATTCCAGCCATTCGGCTGTACCCCCCAGGAAGCGGCTCCAAAAAAAGAGGGCAAAGCAGAGCCCGGCCAGCAGTCCGCCGATGCCGATGCCGGGTGAGCTGAATTCCACGAAGAGGGCCACCAGGCCGACCATGATCAGCAGGGCGGTCACCAGTGGGTGATTGAGGACCAGCACGGTGGTATCCAGACCGCTCCAGGAAAACACAAGCGGATCCCCCGGAAAGGGATAGATTGCTCGTAATTCCTGCAGGCTGGCCGCGTTCCCCTGGGCCAGCTGAAGCTCCACCGCGCGGCGACCGTTTAGCTCGAGAAATTTCTCGTCGCGGGACTCCAGCACCGGTTGCAGTTTTTCCCAGCCTTGGGGGTTGGCCGAGGCGTTGATTTCGGCATCCGTCATGAAGGCGATCTTGCCGCTGGCCTTTTCCTTTACGCGGTAAACAACCAGTTTGTCGTCGACCATGGCTTCGGCCAGGGCGGGGGGCCGATTTTTGGCGGTCGCCAGGTCGCGGACTTTCCGGGCCAGGTCGCTGCGAATTTTTTCCGGCGCGTGTTGAAACATGAAGGCATCGTCCAGAAAAATCGGGCCCGCGTTTCCAATCACGGCGTTGTCGGCCAGGATGATGTCATCGCAGCCCAGCGCCATGATCGCGGCGCCGCTGAGCGCCTCGCGGGGTATGTAGGCGACGGTGTGTGCCCAGCGGGTATCGCGCAGACGGCGAGCGAGGTTCAGGCTGGCTTCCAGTTCGCCACCGGGGCTGTCGATTTCGACAATCACCAGGTCCGCGCCCGCCTCACGGGCTTGGCCCAGCTTGCGATAAAAGTAATGTTCATTCAGCGAGCCGATCGTTCCGGAAAACTTGATCAAGGCCGCTTGCTGATAGGCTGCCTTCTGCGCCACTTCCGCTTCGCCGCCGACGTGGGCGTGCCCGCTGGCCGTGAGGAGGGCGGCCAGGGCCAGCCAACGTAGCGGTCGACCGGCACCAGCCAGAAATCGATTTCGGGGGCGAGCGTGTCTCATGGGGTGTCCTCGCCCAGTTGTTTCACAAGGCGACTGCTAAGCGGTGGGCAGGTTTTTGCCGGGCCCCGTCCGTCGTCGCCATTTGAGGCTCAACGTGTCGTCCACACGCTCGCGGTCAAATCGCGTCGTCTTCCCTGCCAGGCAAAGACTTACCGTCGCTGGCGACGAAGTTTGTGAGAAATCCGGGCTCACTGATAGTGTCGCTGGCGACCATTATACACGTCGGCTGCTGGCCAGCAGCCAGTCTTGGGGATCGGTCGCCTGTCGAGCGGTCTTGCTGTACCCCCGGTGCGTTGACCGGCCAAGGCGGGGCCGGATATACTCCTCGCTTTGCCGCAGACGCAGTCCCGCAGACGCAGTGATCCGGCGTTATGAAAATTCACGAGTATCAGGCAAAGCAGATTTTGCGCGACGCAGGGGTCGCGGTGCCGCGGAGTGTGGTGGTCGAGACGGCCGAGGAGGCGGCTGCGGCGTTTGAAGAACTGGGCGGCCCGCTGGCGGTCGTCAAGGCCCAGATTCACGCCGGAGGCCGCGGCAAGGGAACGGTCAAGGATCATCCGGATCAACGGGGTGTGCAGCTGGTCCGCAGCGGCGGGGAAGCCGCCACGGTGGCCGGCAACCTGCTGGGACGCTTGCTGGTCACGATCCAGACCGGGCCGGCGGGCAAGACGGTGCAAAAGGTGCTGGTCGAAGAAGGCTGCCAGATCGCGCGGGAACTGTATCTGGGAATCGTGGTCGACCGGGCCCGTACCCGGCCCGTCCTGATGGTCAGCTCGGAAGGCGGCGTGGAAATCGAAGAGGTCGCGGCCCAAACGCCGGAGAAGATTTTTTACGAGCCGTTTGATCCGCAGGCCGGGTTGGATGCCTACCAGGCCCGCAAACTGGCCGCTCGACTGCGCCTCCCGCCCGGCAGCCTGCGATCGGCCGTCCCCTTCATGCAGCGGCTGTGCCGCGTATTCGTCGACCAGGACTGCAGTCTGGCGGAAATCAATCCCCTGGTGGTGAGTCCTGCCGGGGACCTGCTGGCCCTGGATGCCAAAATGACGTTTGACGACAACGCCCTCTACCGGCATGCTGACCTGGCGGCGCTGCGCGATCTTTCCGAGGAAGAACCGGCCGAACTGCAAGCGGCGGATGCGGGGTTGAGCTACGTCAAGCTGGACGGCAACATCGGCTGCCTGGTCAACGGTGCCGGGCTGGCGATGAGCACCATGGACATCATCAAGCTGCACGGCGGCGAACCGGCGAATTTCCTGGACGTGGGGGGCGGTGCGAATGTGGAACAGGTGACTGAAGCCTTTCGGATCCTGTTGGGAGACGCGCACGTGAAGGCTGTACTGGTGAACATTTTCGGCGGCATCATGCGGTGTACCACCATCGCCAACGCCCTTATCGAGGCGGCTCGACAGGTCGGTTTCAGCGTCCCGCTGGTCGTCCGCCTGGAGGGTACAGAGGTGGAGGAGGGCCGCCAGATCCTGGCCGACAGCGATGTGGCGATCGTCGCCGCAAAAGACTTGACCGACGCCGCTCAAAAAGTCGTGGCCGCCGCCGGCTGAAGCGGTTGACAGTTTCCGCCGGGTGCTGAGCACTCACCCCACACCCCTTACGGATCAGCAATGAGCATACTGGTTGATAAAAACACGCGGGTGCTTTGTCAGGGAATCACCGGCCGGGTGGGCGCCTTTCACACCCGGGGCTGTCTGGATTACGGCACGCAGGTGGTGGCTGGGGTTACGCCTGGCAAGGCCGGACAGGAAGTGGAAGGTGTCCCGGTGTTTGACACGGTGGTCGAGGCGGTCGAGTCGACGGGGTGCAACGCGAGCATGATTTTCGTGCCGCCGGCATTTACGGCGGATGCGATCCTGGAGGCGGTGGACGCCGGCATCGACGTGGTGGTGGCGATTACCGAGGGCGTTCCGGTGCTGGACATGGTCCGCGTCTACCAGGTCGTGAAGGCCAGCGACAGCGTTTTGATCGGCCCCAACTGTCCGGGGTTGATTACGCCTGGCCAGTGCAAGATGGGGATCCTGCCGGGCTACATTCACAAGCCTGGTTCTGTGGGCGTGATCAGCCGCAGCGGCACGCTGACCTACGAAGCGGTCTGGCAGCTGTCCAATGTTGGCTTGGGCCAATCGACCTGCGTCGGGCTGGGGGGCGATCCCATCGTGGGGACCTCCTTCATCGACCTGCTGCAGATGTTCCAGGCGGACGACGACACGGAGGCGATCCTGATGATCGGCGAGATTGGGGGTACGGCCGAAGAGGAGGCTGCCAAGTATATTGCTCAGCACGTCACCAAGCCGGTGGCGGCGTTCATCGCCGGCCGCACGGCGCCACCTGGAAAACGGATGGGGCACGCCGGGGCGATCATTTCGGGCGGGAAAGGAACCGCGGCCGACAAAATCGCCGCTCTGCAAACCGCCGGGATCGAAGTGGCCGAGAGCCCGGCCGATATGGGGACCGCGGTCCAGCGGGCGATGGGTGCTGCAGGGTCTGTCTGAGGCCGCAGACGCCTCCTTGTTCTGCCGTCGGGAACGTCGGCCAGCGTCGGGCGATTTGCCACGTCGATTTAGCGGACCCCTGCCCCGGATTTCTGACCCGCCATCTGCGGTCCGCCGGCCTGATCTTTGCCTGGCCGCGTCCGAGTGTCGCACTTTGGGGATCAACTTCAGTTCAACACGCCTTGCATTCCAAGCGGATCGTGTTCCTTGTCCGGCAAAGCCTGACTGTCGCTGGGGACGAAGTGTGGGAAAGATCGAGTCTCAATACACCTTGGGCTGTAGCCCGCTTCTGAGCTGTAGCCGGCTTCTGTGAAGCCGGCCCCTTTGCTGGCTATGGTTGCGCAGCTATGGGGGTATGAGAGTCAGGGCTCACCGAGCCCTGCTGCAGTTGGCCGGTTCTGTGGCCGGCTTTGGTCCACTCGGCTCGGCCTTTCGCTGGATTTGCCTTCAAAACACCGCATCTTCAGAGCGGTTTCCTGTTTGGAGAGGTTTATTTAGTACGTCAGGCCGCCGCGAACCAGGAGGGTTTCCTTCGGTTCGAAATCAAAGGTTCTGCTGAAGTAGTCCAGCTTGCGGTTGAAAACGTAGCCGACTTCGAACAAGGCCTTCAGGCCGTAATGGCAGAAGGTTTCCAGGCCCAGCAGAATACGGATATCGTTGTAGTCCACTTCGTCGTCGAATTCGCTGCGGGTCATGGTCAATGTATTGTAGACGGGCCGGCTGACGGCCCAGCTGCCGCCCCCGTATTCGCCGGCGACGTACCACCAGAGATCGGTGTTGCGCCAGGTGGTCAGTCGTTGAGCGAGTTTGGGGTTGGGAAACAACAGTTCCCAGCGGATGTTGCCCTGGGGGCCCCCGGGGGTCCAGATCAGCCCGCCGGCAGGCAGCAGTTTAAGATCGACGCGATCGATATAAATTACACCCGCCCGCCACTGGTGCGTGTCCGACGTCCGCCAGACACCGAAGCCCCGACCCTGGAACCGCCAGCTTTCGCTGCGGATATCCTGAAAGTCGGAATAGACTCCCGCCCGAAATCCCACATCGGCGCTCAGCCCCAACGTCACCTGTGGTGTCCAGCCGACATCCAGGAAGGCGTCGTACAGGCGAGCGGGGAGATCGGCCCCTGTACCTGTGGGCATGGGACCAGGCAGGGTCACCCCACCCGCAGGACCATCCGTAAAATGCGCGGCGAAACCTGGCGTCCATAACAGGGGGGCGTTCTGGCGAAAAATAAACGGAAAGGGCGTCAGAAAAGTCCCGCTCAACTCGCTCGCATTCCACCCCAGGCCATCGAGTCCTTCGCGGTTCAACCAGGTGTGGCGGAGGCGAACCTGTTGCAGAAACCGCGGCCACTGGTCAAAGGTTGTGATGCCTGTCAACGGTTGGGGACAGGTTGGACATGGTGTCTCGCCGGGCAACGTCGTCCCGAACGGCGCGCTGACCGCTGGCGGTACGGTCGCGGGCAATCCCGGAGCGAGAACCGGACTGCCGGGTTGCGTCGGATCGGCGTAGGGATCAAAGCCGGGCAGGGTGGGCTGGATGCTGCCGTCGAACGTGACCGGTGGCTGTGTGGGGTTCAACTCCGGGGACGTGGTTATTGGGGGAAAAGTGGGCGGTGTGGCTGGAGGGCTGACCGTTTGCAGCTGTGCGGTCGGTTGNNGCGGTCGGTTGCCAGACGGTGGGTGGCGGTGCGGCGGACGGCGATGGAAACCGGATCCGCGGCGGCGTGACCTGGCTCCAGCCAGGGAGTCTGCACAGCCCCAGCAATGCCGTCGCGAGAACGGCCAACAGGATTCGTCTTCCCACAGACACGTGTCTTCCCACAGGCCTTTGTGGTTTTACTTCCCGCCAACGAAAGGAGGTGGAAGATTTCGAGGGGGCGTTTCAATACCAGCCGCTCGCCAAGGGGTCAACCTTGATTTGCCGCGGGCTTGCTGGCAGTGCCAGTACCTGCGAGGCGACGGCGGTGATGGCGGGTACGCCGGCGGCGGGGCACAGCGAGTCCCGCGATGCAGATTTCGTGGCGCTGGTGGGACAGTTGTCGAGCCCGCACGATGGGATAGCCCCAGCTGCGGACCTCCTCCACATACTGAGGCAGCTGGTTGGCCATCGTCCAGTCCGCCAGTTTGAGGTTCAGCAGCAGGCCACGGATATGGACCAGACGATGCGTAACGATGTCGCGAACCGTAGCCAGCGTGTAGGGCGGGGCCACGTTCATGTCCGCGATCAGCCATTGAAAGGGGCTGAATTCTTTCCGTTGAACGTCCGCAGCCCGCTTCCGGAGGTGCCAAAAATTTTTCTGCTGGGCGATGCGCGGATCGACATTTGCCGGATCGATGCCGGTCACCCGCAGGCCGCGGTCCAGGAGTGCTTGCGTGGATCCGCCGGGGGCACAGCCCAGTTCGACGCACCGCTGCCCCGGCTTGATGGGTAGCGACATCCAATCCAGGGCTTCGCTGGTCTTCAGGTAGGCGCGTGAAACCATTTCCTCCGGCGGCTGGCCGGGCCAGATGCCGCCTGGCCAGCGGGTGGCGCGCGCTGCCGCTCGGTGGTATCCGACCCACCATTCGTTCGATTGGACCAGCACGCAATCGAGCACCAGGTCGCCGCGATGGGTGTTCGCAGCTCCAGGCGGTCCCGCCGGCTGACAGGCGTGCCCGGCGGGCGCGGCGGCAGCGATCGACGTCCGTACCTCCACCGCCGCGGGATCCTGGCTCGGTTCGTAACCACCGGTTCCGGGCACGGCCTGCTCACGCGACCAGACATGCAATCGATCGATCGCGAGGCCGGCGGCGAGCTTCCATACCTGCTGAGCCCGTTGCGAAGCCGACGCACCGCTTGCGCGACCCAAGCTGATGGCGTAGGATCGAGCCAATGTCGAGCGTAAGGCGAAGTTGTCGGGTAGCGGTGTGGGGTGGGGCAGTTTCAAGGTGACAAACCCGGCACGGGAATAGGCAGACCGCCAGCCGGGCCATAACCGGGCAAGCTCGCGCTTCAGCGCTGCCTCCGCGCCCCATTGGCATGTCACGAACACGAATTTTGCCGAGCCGACCATTGCGGGACCTGATTTTTCTTTTCTGTCATTCTAGGCAATCGAAGTAGCCGCCGGGACCCACGCAGACTTGTCGGAGGGCCAGGGTGTTCACCTGCCTGGCAAGCTGGACAAGACTGGCGGGCCCCGGTTTTCTGGTTTGCCTGGGGCGGGAAAAGCTGAGCGGTGGCGCTGCATCATCCGATTGTACCGATGTTGCCGGTTTTCGATGCGGGCTATCCGTTGGTTTGCTTGACAACCAGCCGATTGACGGCGAGGATGAAGAGAGGCGTGTTTTTTTCGCCTGAGTTGCCGGGTAACGTTGGTCGTGGAGGCGGCCGCTGCACGAGTGAGGTAGGGATCTATGGTGAGCTTGATTTGCGTGAAGCTGCGGCCTCTGGCGATTTTTCTGGCGTTGGGAGTCTGCGGGTCGATTTTTTGTCTCTCGGCCAGCGGCCAAACGGCGCCCCTGAGCGCAGTCGATGAATCGCTGATCGCGTCGAGTGACGAGGCGGAAAAGGAACGGTTGGCAGTCGGGCACGCCGATTGGGTCCAGCAGTACCCTGCCATTGCGGAGGCCAAGAAGAGCCTGGAGGCGGGCAATGGGGAGGCGGCCCTAAGGCAGCTGGCTCGTGCGGCCGAAGAGAATCCCGAGTTGCCGCAAGCGGAGGTGATCCTGGCCGATTTTTACTTCGCCGGGAATAATCTGGTGGCTGCGATTGCGGCCCTGGACAGCGCGGTACGGAATAAGCC
>WVZU01000224.1:8093-26179 GCA_011772275.1 Planctomycetales bacterium
TCGAGAAAGCGGCGACGTTGGTAAAGTCCATGACGTTCCCGCAGGAAAAGCAGGATCGCATTATGCTGCGTTTGCACGCTGGCCAGGCGAGCGTTAACGAGCGGGCGGATGCCTGGGGCGAAGCGATAAAGCATCTGGAGGAATGGATCAAGATCGATCCCAAGAATCCCGCGGCGCACGTGCGACTGGCACGGGCCCTGTTCCGCACGAACCAGGGGAAGAAGGCGTATGTTCGAGCGAAGAAGGCTTCGGTGTTGAGCAACAAGTTTGCCAAGGCGCCGATCCTGATCGCTCAGTTTTATTCCGAAACGGGTCAGGAGGAACTGGCCGAACAATGGCTGTCCGAGGCGGAAAAGCGCTATTCGAATGACCTGACCACGCGACTGGTATTGGCCGAACGGGAGTGGCGGAGGGGGCGGAAGGCGGATGCAAAGCGGCATGCCAAAGCGGCCAGCCAAATCGACCCGACTTCGGCCAAGGCCGCCCTGCTGGTCGGCATGATCGCTCAACTGGAACACGATTTCACCAAGGCCGAAAGAAGCTACGCCATGGCCAGGGACTCGGCCCCTAAGGAATTTGCCCCGCGCAACTATTTGGCCCTGGTGCTGGCGCTGCAAGGCGGCGAGGACAAACTGGAGGACGCCCTGCGACTGGCTCAAGCGAACCGCCAGGACTTCCCCAACAGCGCTGTGGCCGCCGCCACGTTAGGGTTCGTGCAACAACAGATGGGCCAGCCGCAGGAGGCGGTAAAGAATTTACAGTTAGCCGGTTCCGCCGGTCGGGGTACTGCGGATATGGCCTATATCTTTGCCAAGTTTTGGGCCGACCAGGGGGAAAAGGAGCGGGCCCGCAAGGTGCTCGGCCAGTTGCTCAGCAGCAGCAACAACAAGACCTTGTTTGTGCTGCGGCGGAACGCCGAGCAACTTTACCGGCAGCTGGGTGGCCGGTAGAACGGGCGGGGGCAGCCGTTCAGGTTTCCGCTTCTTCAGCTGCGGACCCTTGGTCTGCATCAGGAAGACGTCGGCCTTGCTTGCCGTCCCTGGCGGATCTGCGACGGACCGAAGATGCTGGCGGCACCTGAGCGGGGGCCCGGTTAATGCAAAAAAGAAAACGACCAGGCGTTCAGCTGATCTCCCTCTGCAAAAATCGCCGCCCGCTCGATCACTTCGCGAAGTTCCGCCACGTTACCCGGCCAGGCATGCTGCCGCAGACGCCGGCAGCCGTCCGGCATCAGCCGTTTTGGCGGTTCGTCCAGTTCTTCCGCCAGTTCTGCAAGAAACCCCTGTGCCAGCGGTTCGATATCCTCCAGCCGTTGAGACAAAGGCAGCGTATGCAGTGAGACGGCGTCCAGCAGCGTATAAAGCTCTGGCAGAAGCCGACGGTCCTGCACCTGCTTTTGCAGATCGTTCAGCGACGAGGTGATTACGCGAACGTCGAACGCCACACTGGTTTCGGCGCCCAAGGGTGTGACTTTACCGGTCGACAGTGCTGTGAGCAATAAATGCTGATGTTCCAGGGACAGTCCCTCGACATGCGCCAGACACAGGGTGCCCCCATCCGCCGCTCGTAAACACCCCAGCCCCGAACCGGTTGTCGCTTCGAAGGCCCCCTCTTCGTGGCCGAACATTTGACTGGCAAATGTTTCCGGACCCAGCAGGGCGCAATTGACGGGAATCATCGGGCGCTCAGCCCGCGGGCTCAACTGGTGAACCAAACGCGCCAGCAGGCGTTTTCCCGTGCCTTCGGCACCGGTAATGGCGACGTGGTAACGATGACGGGCGACTTGCGGGATCCGCCTGCGAATGTTGTCTGCCCACGCTGATCCGCCCAGAAATTGATCCAGTTTCGAGTCAGATGGCATTAGGGCTCAGGCCTGGCAGGTGAAGGGAGGAAGACGACATGTCGCAGCGCCATAAGCTTTATTCTGTTTAGCCGGGAGATGTTTGCAAGACCGCCTCCGGGGCTGTGGGGCCAGGAGACCACCAGCGACGGGTGCCGATCAGAATAAACAGCGACAATGTCAAGAAAACCACGTGGCTTAACCGGGAATGCGCGAGGCTGACCGCGATCTGAGCATCGTTCAGGCGAGTGGCCACGTCGATGATCAGGTACAGCCGCAGGGCGTTCAGCAAGTAAAGAAATACGAGGCCGCCAAAGACCACCAGGCAAAACCTGGTCCGATGAATCTCCTTCCCTCCGGCCAACAGCAGGGCCCCGCTCAGCAGGCAAAACGTCGCCAGGGATTCCACTTCGGCGCAAAAGGGCGTAACCTCCAGGATCACCGCGTCCCGGCAACCAAATACGGGATTCCCCGCAGAGCGGGTGAAGTAGCAGACCGGTTCCGAGTAGCCGGCCAGGGCCAGCAGTTGGAGCGTCAACCCGACGATGGGCTGGTGAATGAAATACCATAATTTGCGAATTTCGGGTGTGATCAAAAATAGCGTGAACGCCAGCAAAACAGCGGTAAACGCCTGGTGCCAGCTGAGCCGCAGCCAGGTCGCCAGCTTGTTGGATGGTACGAAGGCCAGCCAAGCCGTGATGCCGACCCAGATTGCCAGCACGACCCAGGCGACCGCCAGCCACCGAAAAAGACTTTCCTGGCCGGTGATTTTCTGTTGCAAATTGTGCAGTCGCAAGGTGACCTGGAACAGCAGGCCGTAGCCAGCGAGGTTTGCGGCCAACCAGGCAATCCGCTGCCAGGACCAGCGCAAACTTGCGGTGCCGCCCAATCCATCGGCGGCCAGCAGCAGGAATAAGATCGTACTGAGAAAGGCGAGATTTGCGGTAAGCGGATGCGCAAGGTACCGCATCGCGCCGACTTTGAATTCGACGTAGGGTGAAAGGATGACGACCTCTGTGGCCCACAGGGTCAGCGGCAGAAGAATCGGCAGCCGCAGCCAGGTCCACAATGTCGGCAAGTCACCGGCGGCCGCAGGCGGGGCTGAGGTGGCTTTGGCTATCGTCATCCCAACCGTTCCCGACGGCGGCTTGTTACCAGAAAAACCTGTGGACTGTGGCGGGCCCCTGCCTGCCCATTCGCTGCTTGCCGGGCCTGACCCTGCCGGCAGGGCATTAGGCCTTGACATCGTCGCGAATTTTTTCCGATTCGGGCTGGTCCACGGGGCTGCCATTCCCTTCGTGCGTGACGTAGGCGGACGGCCCGATCAGGGCTTCGATTTCATCTTCGTCCAGCACTTCCCGTTGAATTAGCTCCCGTGCCAGTTTGTCCAGTTTGTCGCGATGTTGATGCAGGATATCCCGAGCACGCGTATCGGATTCGTGCAGCAGTCGAGCGACTTCTTCGTCGATCAGCTGTTGGGTATGTTCGCTGAATTGACGTTGTTCATGGATTTCGCGGCCCAAGAACGGATGTTCTTCTGTCAAATGGTAAGCAACGGGTCCCAGCCTGTCGCTCATCCCCCAATGGGCCACCATGCGGCGAGCCAGCTTGGTTGCCTGGCTCAAATCATTCTCAGCCCCGGCACTGTACTGGTCGTAGACCAGCTTTTCCGCAGCTCGGCCCCCCATAATAAACACCAATCGTGCGAGGAGATCGCTTTGGCAAACGTTTAAGCGGTCTTCTTCGGGCAACAGTTGCGTGACTCCCAATGCGCGGCCACGGGGAATGATGGTGACCTTGTGCAGGCGGTCGTTTCCGGGGACCAGCCAGGCCAGCAGCGCGTGTCCGGCTTCGTGATAGGCGGTCATGTCTTTCTCTTTGCCGGTCAACACCTCTTCCCGCTTGGCACCCATGATGACCTTATCGCGAGCGTGTTCAAAGTCTTCCATGTCGACATTGTCTTTGCCCGCGCGGGTGGCCCACAGAGCGGCTTCGTTGACCAGGTTGCGGATATCGGCGCCGGTCAGACCTACCGTTCCTGCCGCCAGTTTTTCCAGATCCACGTCATCGGCCAAGGGGACATTTCGGCAGTGAACGCGAAAGATGGCCACACGTCCTTTTTGGGTCGGTCGATCAACGGTGATATGCCGGTCAAAGCGTCCTGGTCGCAGCAAGGCCGGGTCCAGCACGTCGGGTCGGTTGGTGGCGGCCAGGACGATCACCGATTCATTGGGTTGGAATCCGTCCATTTCGCTCAGAATCTGATTCAGCGTTTGTTCCCGTTCGTCATGTCCGCCCCCCAGCCCTGCGCCCCGATGCCGTCCCACGGCGTCGATTTCGTCGATAAAGAGGATACAGGGTGAGTTTTCCTTGGCGGTTCGAAACAAGTCCCGCACCCGACCCGCTCCCACCCCGACAAACATCTGGATGAACTCGGAACCGTTGATCGAGTAAAACGGCACACCCGCTTCGCCCGCGACGGCGCGGGCCAGCAGGGTTTTGCCGGTACCGGGAGGACCGTTCAGGAGGATGCCCTTGGGCACGCGACCGCCCAGGCGTTGAAATTTTTCCGGGTCTTTCAGAAAGTCGATGACTTCCTGTAGATCCCGTTTGACCCCTTCCAGGCCGGCGACATCTCCAAAGGTCACGCGCTTGTCGCTGGATTCGTACTTTTGGGCGGGGCTTTTGGAGAATCCAGAGAGGATGCCGCCTCCGCCCATGAACTGGTCACGAGCGCGGCGGAACATGGTGACAAAGGCGACGAACAGCAGAATCGTGACGAAGAGGTAAACAAAAATCAGCGTACTGGTACTGTCGGTGGGTACCTGCGGCCGGATAATCACCCCGCGTTCGATCAGTTCCTTGTCCAGCTGCTCGCCGACTAAAGGGCTGAGCACCACGCTGAAGTGTTCCAGATACTTTTCCGGCTCTTTGTCTTTCTTGGCCGTCTTCCCCTTCCCCGCCGCGGCGTCCTTCGGTTTCAGCGGCGGCTCTTTGAACTTGCCATAGACGCTCTGGCCGTCGATTTCGATTTCGGCGATGTTGCCAGCCTGCAGCTGCGCTCGAAAAAAATCGTAGCTGATGGTCGAACGCTTGGGCCCGGTATTGGAAAATATCAGCATTCCCAAGGCCAGCAACAGAACAGCCAAAAAGACCAGCGAAGTGGCATTCAGCTTCGGACGAACGGGCTTTTTCTGCTCAGGCGTCGATCCGCCCTGGTCTGCATCCGGTTTGTTGTCCAGCATGAATTCTCCCTGTCGAGGATCTTTCTCAACCTGCCCGATCCGGAACGGACCACCACTTAATTGACGATTTCGCCGTCGCGGAACTGCAATTCGTTTACAAGATTTCCCCGTTCATCCCACTGCGCCGCTCGGCCATGCCGCTTTCCATTGCGGAACTCGACTTCATTTCGCAACTTTCCGTTCTCGTACCACTCCGCGGCCTTGCCGTGTTGGCGTCCCTCGACAAAGTGAACTTCCCGGTGCTTGGTTAGCGTCGTCTGGCCTTCCTGGGGAAGAAACCATTTCGTGGATGTGCCATGACGTGTGCCTCCCTTAAAGCGGATTACCTGCACGGCAATTTTGCCCGTCGGGTCGTATTCCGTCCACGTCCCGTCCCGCAGGCCGCGGGCGTACGATTCGATACGCTGCAATGTCCCGTCCTTCCGGAAAAAGGACCACTCGCCGTCCGGCCGGCCACCAAGGTACTTTCCGGATTTGACAAGCTGGCCCTCCGGGTTGTGAAACTCCCACAGGCCGACCTGCTTGCCCTCATGGTACATGCCCTTTTTCCAAAGCGTGCCGTTCTCCCACCATTCTTGAAATTCACCATGGATCCGGGAGGGATAATTGTCAAAGACCTGTAGCCGGAAGGTCCGTTTCGCGTTTCCATTTTCGTATTGGGTGGAAATCTCTTTGACCTCTCGAGGTACGCGGTTGCCGCCGCTATCATCATCCCCTTCGGCAAGGTAGCTGGCATATTCGTTGGGATCGATGTCAATCACCGGGTTGAGTGGGGTTCTGGGCACGGGCTGGGACGAATCAGGCGAGGACCCGTCGTCTGTCTCGTCCTTGACTTCGACCCTTGGAGAATCTGGTGGACCCAGCGCGTCCAGGTCGTCGACGATATCCGCATCGTCCCAGCCGCTACAACCGCTGAAAATCACGGTGGCGCTAATCAGTGTGGCCCAAGCCATTCCACGGAGGGGGTTCATTCCAGCATTCTCTGTCGGCTGTAGCCATCCGCTCCCGTCGGTCGCCGGCTGCCCGTTGCCTGGCGGATGCGGATAAAGATGAATATGACAAATACGGCCTGAGCGGTCCATTGCGGCGAGAAACTACCTTATATCATACGCTGTAGACGCCTGGGGGGGGCCGCGGGGGCCCGAGGGGAGGAAGGGGCGCGGGCCGTCCCGCGTCGGAAGGCAACCGACGTCTGAACGGTTGCTGCCGGCGGAAAAACCTCCTGGCCCCTATACGATGGAACCGCCTGCCGCCGCTTGGTGACTCGATTTTCCGGGGACATCCCGGACCTGGGACTGGCGCCCCAGGCTGTGGCCGGTGGCCGCTGCGCGGCTGGTTTTGCGTGGGATCGCGGTCCCTGAGGCTGGCGCCGCAGGCTTTTTTCTTGCTCAGCGCTTCACCCTTGGCGACCAGATCGGTCATCCGCCAGACGGTATCGGGTCTAAGGGGCCTGGTACCGCCGGTTAAAGATCTCTGGATCAAAGGGATCCTGGGGATGGTACGAATTGGTGGAATGGGTACCACTGGGGGGGGCCTGGGTGACGGGCTGTGCGGTGCCATCCGAGTCCCGCGGGTTATGCAGCGCCTTTTGGGGCAGGGCGAACGAGGCGATGTCGGATTTGGCCGCGGCGTGCCGGTCCGTCGCCGGTGGCGGGGACGTCGCCAGCCCACCAAGCCAGTTTCGCAGCTTTTGTTGAGCGGGTTCGGAAAGCGATCCTGATCGTTGAGAAGGTCCGTGCGGATGCGTCGCGGCGTGCCAGATCCGGCTGGCTTTCGGGTCCTCCCGGTCTACCCAGCGCATGACCGCTTCAAGATTACGCAGCGTCAGCCGACGTCGCGGTCGCTGGCCATGCGGAAAACGCTGCAGTTGGAAATCATTGGTTGCCGCCGATCCGTGACAGGATCTGGCCGAACAGCTGTTAACCAGCAGCGGCTGGATCGTGTTGGTAAACGATTCGACGGCGCCTGGCGGCAGCCGGCGGACCAGTGCGTCTAGCTGAGCGGGGTCGGTCGCTGGCTGCTGGTGGGAGACAGGCTCAGCAACCGCGGCCGCCTGCTGAGTGGCGGCTGCCAAACGATTTCTGACGATGGCCGCCAGGCGGTGCTGCGGTTCCAGATTTGTCGCCAACGCCAGCTGGTGACGAGCATGTCCCAGCAGGCCATGGTCAAGGCACCAACGGGCCAGCTGAAAATGTTGGTTGGCCGATCCGAAACGAAGGTTGCTCTGTTTCAAGCGAAAGCCTTCCTCAAGCGTGTGGCAGACATGTTCCACCTCTTCCATCGGCACGCGTATCTCACCGTAAGGCAGCGTCACCAGGTAACTGTCGCCATGCAGACTGACCTGTCCCCGCAAAACCTGTCCGTTCCGCAGGACCAGAAGCTGGGGGGAAGCCTGGGGCGGATCGGCAGCCACGCGCAACGAACCGGCCGTCAGCAACCCCAGCAGCAGGCCGAGGACCACCGGGGGAAATATTCGGCAGGGGAATTTGGGGTGCCGCACCATGTCAACAAGTACCAAGCCGTGGACGTTAACGCGTCGTGATGTCCGCATGGGAGAACCTGGGCTCCCGAAGCTCTTTTGACGGAAAGGCTCGGCGGCTATCCGCAGAACACGGGCCCCGCGATGGCCGGCATCCACGTGGCGAAATTCCTGGCGCCCCCGCCTGCTGCGGTTGCCGGTTCCCCGGATCGACAGGTGGGGGCGGAGATTAAACTAGGGACCGGGTCGGGTCAAGCTAGCTTGGCTGCCGGGCCTTCACGAATTGCCGAGCCGCGCCAGCATCGGATACACTCCAGCCGGGAAGTCGTGCCATTTGGGATTTTGAACTGGGGAGTGGATTGCCATGCGATGCTGGACGACCGACGGTTCGGGGATATCAACCTTGAGGATGGATCAGCGTCCGGAACCTGCTGTGGGGGCCGGTGAGGTGAAAATAGATGTCCACGCCGTGTCGCTCAATTACCGTGATCTGCTGGTCGCCAGCGGGGCTTACGGGGGGGCACAGGATCCACCGATCGTCGTGGCATCGGACATGGCTGGCGTGGTGAGCGAGGTGGGGGTCGGCGTGACCGATTTTCGGGAAGGTGATCGGGTCCTGAATGCTCCGCTGCGTCAGTGGCCGGCCGGCCGGCTGAATCGCGGCTGGTCGAAAACGTTCGTCGGAGGCCAGGGCGTGGATGGCGTGCTGGCCGAGCAGGTCACGTATCCCGCCGCTTCCCTGGCAAAAGTGCCTGGGCATTTGGACCTGGAGGCAGGTTGTACGTTCCCGGTCGCCGGCCTGACCGCCTGGGCGGCCGTGGTGACGCACGGGCGCACCCGGCCTGGGGAGTGGGTGTTGGTGCATGGAACGGGGGGCGTCTCCTTGTTCACCGTGCAGCTGGCCAAAATGCTAGGAGCCCGCGTGATCGTCAGCAGCTCCTCGCCGGAGAAAGCGCGACGGGTTCGGCAGAAGCTGGCGGCCGATCAGACGATCGACTATCGGGACGAGGCCTGGCCCCAAGCCGTTCGGGAAATAACCGGGGGACGGGGTGTGGATGTGGTCGTGGAGACGGCCGGAGGTCCCACGCTCGCTCGATCCATTCAGTCGTGCGGCTACGGTGCGCGGGTGGGAGTGATTGGTGTGCTGGACGGACTGCAAGCCATGGTCAACGTGTTTCAGATCGTGATGCACCAGGTTCAACTACGGGGCATCTACATGGAATCGGCCGCTGAATTGAGCCAGCTGATGCGGGCCGTAGAAACGGCTCAGTTGCAGCCGGTGATCGATCGCGCGTTTGACTTCGCAGCCGTCCCCGAGGCCTACGCGTACCTCCAGGCGGGCCAGCACATGGGTAAGGTTGTCATCCGCTGTGGGGCGTGAGGGCCAATCGGAAGAGGGGCGCGAGGGGATCGGGCACGACCAAGACCCCTTTTTCCCGGACCCGTAGAAGGCGATTTGCGTTTGGATGCCGGTGCCGGGATCCCGGCCCGCCGGGACTTGTTCCCGCCTGTGCGGCGGTTGCCTGCCGCCGCTTGGCGGCTGGTTTTTTGCCGGATCGCGGTTCCTGGGGCTGGCGTCCCAGACCTTTTCCTGTCACCGCTTACCGTTGGCGACCGGACCGGTCATTGAATGAAGGCGATTGTGCCGAGGCGCGGGTTTCACAAACGGCAGCTGCTCGCGCGACCGCCGGGTGTTTGCTTGGCCGCGTCAGGCGTCGCAATTTGAAGCGCAACGTATGCCCCCTACGCCTGGCGGGCCAACTGCTTCGTGTTGCTTGCCAGTCAAAGCCTTACCGTCGCTGGCGACGAAGTTTGTGGGAAAGCTGGGCCGGAGTGGCGCCCGGGCCGTTACTTCTTGATGCTGTGCAGGTCCGGGAGTTTGGTGTTCAGCGGTACGGACAGCACGCTGGGTTCCGACCCGCCGACGTCGGCTGTCGAATCGTGCAGGTCCTCGTCCACCAGGTCTCGGCTGATGGCGGAAAAGTCCATCTTTTGCAGGACCATGCCGTCGTTCTTCCACCATATCCACTTGCCGGACGGCTCGCCCATCGCGTATTTGCCGGCCAGCTTTTTTTGCCCGTTCTGGTGCCACCAGGTCCAGCTGCCGTGCTGTTGTCCCTGATCGTAAGCGCCTTCCACCGCTTTCTGTCCGTTGGGGTACCACCAGGACCAGGACAGTTCACCGGAGGGGCGATCGTGCTCATAAAAGCCGTGGACCTGCATCTGGCCATTGGGATACCAGGTCCGCCACTCGCCATGCTTTTCGTCTTCTCCCTCCTTGATCGTGCTGGCGAAGGAAACCGCCCACCAGTCGTCCTTGCCCTCCAGGACCTGTTTGGCCAGCAGGTATTCGCCTTCACTTTTTTTCTTGGCGTCGCGGTAATGGGTGACTTTGCGGATGATGGTGCGGCCTTTGTCGTAAACTTGATCCTTCACCAGGCGGCCATCCGGTGTCCACTGGCGGTAAATGCCGTGCATTTCGCCGTTTTTGTATTCGATTTCTTCCAGCTTGCGGCCGTTGCTGTAGGCTTTGGTGCAGGTCCCGTGCCGAACGCCGTTGGCGTAGCTGAATTCCAGAATTTTACGTTTCTTGCCATCGAAAATGGTCCAGGTGCCCTCGAGCAGCCCGCCTTGGAAATTGGCGTGCGAAGAAAAGGGGCCGACGAACTCTTTGAAAGGCTGTTGCTGGAAGATTTTGTTGCTTCGCGCCGCGTGCCAGGTATTCCAGGCGCCGGTCCGCTTTCCCATTTCATACTGTCCCTTGGACACCATGTTTCCGTTCTCGTCCCACATCCGCCAAATGCCATGGTTGACGTAATTGTCGTTGGCGTCGCGCACCACCTCGCGTTCGACTTTTACAGCCCGATTGGGATACCGTTCCCGGATGATTTCCACTTTGCCCTTCAGCACGGCCTCATTTTCCGTACCGGCGGCCTCCGACTCACCTTGAGGAACCAGGGCTTCGTCCTGCGATGCCGGTTGGAGGAGGTCGTCTTCGGCGTGGAGGACGGCGGCGTGGCAAACAGCCAGGGCGAGCATCGCCACCAGCGTGGGGGACAGGTATGTAGGCCAACGTGAGGACATGAGAGCCTCCTGGGATTGTAAAAGTCCCCTGACAGGGAGTTCGTGGACTGCAGATGGAAGAGGATCAATAAGCGGCTTCTATGGTCTGTATCGAAAAGTCCCATGATAAGCCTTTAGCCCTTCCTGGTGCTTGGGTTACTGAGATTGCATGCGGCCAGAGCGGGTAAAGTTTAACGATTGCTTAATGCGGGGCGGCGGGGTCCGCCGGGCCGGTTTGGCTGAGTCTTGCCCGAAAAGTATCGGGTTAGCCGGCAGAGTACGATTTTTTGGGCTGATGGGGGTGGTCCGCCGGCGATTACCGATTTGACATCCACAGGCTGCGTTTTCAAAATGAAGCCTGCCGCTGGGCCTTGATGTTTCTGCTAGCCTGAATCTGCCCTTCCCGCATGTCGACAGACTTCCAGCACGATAGCTCGCCTGTCACGGTCGAGTTGCCCGCCGTCCCTGCTCGCTTTGCCAGCAAGGTGGTTGTGATTACCGGTGCCAGCCCTTATGGCATCGGAGGTGCCATTGCAGTCCGCTTGGCACGTGAAGGAGCGGCCCTGTGGTTGATGTCCCGGGGGGACCCCGGTGAACTGATGGAAAAAATCGAGCCGTTTAAACATAAAGTGGTGTGGAGCGGCTGTGATGTGACCGACCAACGGGCGGTGGACCAGTCTCGGGATGCGTGCCTGGACGAGTTCGGACAGATCGACGTGCTGGTCAACAACGCCGGAATCGAAACAGCCAGCAGTTTTGAAGATCTGTCGGACGAAGAGTGGGACGAACTGGTGGATGTGAATCTGACCGGTGTCATGCGGACGACACGAGCCATGTTGCCGGCTCTGAAGGAACGTGGTGGCGTGGTGGTAAACGTATCGTCGTGCACGGCCATGGGGGGTACGCCCGGCCTGGTGGCCTACAGCGCGACGAAAGCCGGCTTGAATGGCATGACGCAATCCCTGGCCTTGGAGATGGCCGATCAAGGCGTACGTGTCGTGGGGGTCGCGCCGGCGTTGGTCCGTACGCCCATGGCGGCCAGGCATGTCCAGCGGTTGACGGCCGAAGCGTGGGAGAAGCTTCAGGATTGTCATCCTCTGGGAATCGGCGTTACGCAAGACGTGGCCGCCGCGGTGGCCTTTCTGGCTTCCAACGAGGCGCGTTGGATAAGCGGGATCACCCTGCCACTGGGCTGGATGCCCAGTTATCCGCTGCCGTTTTGGGCCAGCGAACCGCGGTGAATTAGCGGCTGACGCCCACAAAGAAGTGGAAGTTCTGGATATCGTCTCCGCGCGCGTGCACGATCGGTACGCCGATGCCGATTGCCAGCGGGACGGGTCCCAGGGCCGGGATGTTGACCCGCAGTTCGAAACCCGGAGTGACCCGGAAGTCGTTGATTTCCACACTTTCCTCGACGGTACCCGCGTCCAGGAAGAACGAGCCGTAGAGGTTGTCGTCGGCGGTCAGCGGAAAACGATATTCGGCACTGGTCAGCAACATGAATTCGCCGCCGACGATGACCCCGAGGTTCATGGGGGAGGCGCCACGGAATTCAAAACCGCGGAGCGTCGAAAAACCGCCCGCATAGAAGTTTTCGTAAATGGGGGTGTCGGAACCTGCCACGCCCAGCCGGCCTGCCAGGCCCAGGACATGTCGGCCTGAACCATCGGGTCGCTCGCGCATCACGAAGTAGCGGCGGTAATCACCTTCAAACTTGGGATAGGTGAAGGTGCCCAAGGCTTGTTCGTAGGAGAGCCGCAGCAGCTGCCCTTGGGAGGGCAGAAAAGCGTTGTCGCGGGTATCGTGAGCGACTTCCCAGCGGAGGCTGACCAGGTCGTTCTCACCCAGGACTTGCAGCAGTTCTGGTGGTGTCGGCGTCCGCGGGTTGGAAATATCAATCTGCTCGTACCGGGCCGAAACGGTTGTCGACAAGTCAGGACGGTAGGGGAAGATGTAGCCCAAATTCAGCCTGCCCCCAAAACGCCGCTCCTCCCAGTCCGTAAAATCACGCTCGTAATAGAACCCGCTGGCACCAAAGCTGACGTTGGTGCCCAGGAAATAGGGATCGGAAAAGCTGACCGAATAGCGCTGGACCTGGGTGCCGGGCAGAGCCTCCAGGCGGAACCGCTGGCCGGCGCCTCGGAAAGCGGTCCCGTTCAGCCAATCGTCCAATCCGGTGGGCCACCGCGCGATGTCGAAATTCTGTTCGTCGATGACCACGTTGCCCACCAGTCCCGCGTCTGAGTTGATACCCACTCCGAACATCAAGCGGCCCGTTTGCGCTTCCTGCAGGACCAGTTCCAAATCGGTTGGCCGTTCCGGCGGCAGGATCAAGGGGGAATTTGGTGTGAAGGGCGGTTGCGAGGAGGGGGCCACGATTCCGCCGTAGGGCATGGGGACTTGAGCGGGAGAGTTGGGGTTCACGCCCGTTCCCGGAGGCTGGAAAATCGGCCCGCTGCCGGCTGACGGCGGTTGTGGCTGGGCATACTGAACCGGCTGCACGGTGTACGAGCCGGAGGGCGTGTTGCGGTAGCGAGGGCCCACCAGGGGGTCGTCGGGCAGGGTGGCGACCGTTTGACCGCCGTAGGGTGTGGCATCCGCATTCTGTCCGCGGACAACCGGTGGCGAGCCAGAGCCCGCCCTATTCTGAGCCACCCAGGCCTTTCCGGGATCGTCGCCGCGCGGATAGGCGGTTGCGGGGAGGGGGGTGGAGGGGTGCGTCGCACGGGGCGGATGCCATGCGGTGGGGGGGAGGCCCCCGACGCGGGCTGGCGACCCCCAAGGGCTGCAGCCGCTCAACAGGAGGGCGGTAACCAGCATGGCGAACCGGCGACGAGCGGGCAGAAATGGGCCTACCATGGCACCCTCCCCGCCGGCCGTTTGGGTGGTTGAAGCCGATCTGCCCCGTCCGGGCTCTGGCCGCGAAACGTGCCCGGCCTGGCGCTGCCCTGAGCGACCGTCTCGTCCTGCTCGGGCTCGCGAAACACGATCTGAGGCCGGACGCCCTTCAGCGGATCGGTCAAAAACAGTCCGGAAGCTCGCAAGCGTCGTTCGCTGGCGCGAATTTCGCGGATGTCCACGATGTCCCCCGGTCGCACGGAGATACGGTCCAATGCAACAGAACGTTGCGTGTGGGGATTGTCGCCGGTGATCGTGACGTGAATGCGGCCCACCCGATAGCGATCGCCCTCCGAGATATCGTAGACAAGGTCAACTTCCGGCGTACTTTCCAGCGTACGGGGTGACGGTTTGATATCGGCCTTGATGAAGCCCACACTGCCATAAGCATCGCTTAACTGGCGCACATCTTTGTTCATTTGCGGAAGGTCGAAATATTGACCGGCCTGCAAGTTGATCAGGGACTGCAACTGGTCTTCGCCAAAGGTCTGGTTTCCACTGAACGTCACACTGCGGACCACGAACCGTGGTCCCTCGTCGACAACGAAAGTCAGTTCTGCCCAGCGGCCATCGTCATCGAATTTCAAGACGCGTCCCACACGGGCCACCATGTACCCCAGGCTACGATAATACGCCGTCAGACGGTGTACGTCCTCGTCGATCATGCGTCGATTCACATACCCTTTGGCCATGGGCGTGATGTATTTGATCTTGCTCGGTTTAGCCTGGATCTGTGTTTTCAGGCGTCCGCCGGAAACGATCGTATTGCCGACAAAGTCGACTTTCCAGATCCGCTGTTGGGGACCTTCGTGAATGCGAAATACCGCGCCGCGGTCATCACGGCGGAGTCCCTCGGCCACGATAATCTGTACTTTGTTGTAGCCCCGTTCCTCGTAAAACTTCGTCAGTTTCCTCTTGGCCGATTCGATGGCCGACGTATCGCGCGGGTCGCCCTCCTTGATCTCCACCTGCCGCCGCAGGGCCCGCGCACTGATCTGTTCGTTGCCCAGAAAATGCACGTACGCCAGCCGGGGGAACTCGAAGACCTCGTAAATGACCACCACGCTGCCAGGTTGCGGGCTGGGCTGCGTCTTGACTTTGACGTCAAAGAACTTGCGCGTCTTCGTCAGGCTCTTCACGTCACGCTGCACCGTCATCGGGTCAAAAGGCTGTCCGGCCCGCGTGTCAATCTGGGCCCGAATCTCCTGGTCGTCAACACTGTGGTTACCGGCAATCCGCACCTCCGCCACGACCTGGCCAGCCGGACGGGCGGCCGCCTGGGGCGACGTGGGCGCGGAGGGTGCGAAACTTGTCTGCGCGAAACTCGCCTGCGCGAAACTGGCTTCTACCAGACACAGCTGCAGACCTACCCAGAGGGCAGCCACCGGCACGCAGAGCCGGCCGGAGGGGGAACGGGTGGCGACAACTTTGGCGCTGAAAATCAAGTTTGTTTGTCCCTACAGCGCGAGCAAAAGCAAAAGATGAGCCTGGTGTTTTCCATCCGCGAATACCGACCGCGCGCGGCGTGAGCTACTCAGTCAGTACGCACCGATGGCGGCAATAGGTTGGGAAGAAATACAGGAAATGGCGCGCGGGGGGCAAGCCGAATTGAAAATGGCCCTTGCTAGCAGCCCACCGTCAGTCAGGCCCGCCCGCACGCGGCCGGCAGCTGCCGTCTTTCCGCGCCCCGCGGGGGAAACGAAGACCGGCGGCCGGGCTGCTGGCGCCGCCAGGAAGGCTAGCCCTTCCTCTACGCCCCATTTTAAGGTCGCCAAGCCAAGCGTTGCGGCAATTTCCTCGCTTGCCGCTCGGCCGGTTTCGACAATTCCTCCCGGCGGCCAACGTCTTGGCGACCTTTGCCCAGGCGGCCGGGGCGAAATCTCAGGCTGGACAAAGGGCTGGCAACCGCGGTTTAGAATTCGCGCTGGTCGGCGTAGGCTTCAAATTCTTCGTGCGCGTGGGTGGCGGCGTTTTTGAAGCGGGTAAACTGCTGGAACCAATGCAGCTTGACATCCCCCGTAGGCCCATTGCGCTGTTTGGCGATGATCACGTCGGCTTCGCCCAGGCAGCTGTGAGGGTTGGCGCCGCTGCGCATGCTCTCCCGCTCTTGCGGGCTGAGGTAATACTCTTCGCGGTGGATCATGATGACCACGTCCGCATCCTGTTCAATGGCCCCCGACTCGCGGAGGTGGCTCAACTTCGGCCGATTATCCCGGGTCATTTCGGCTTGGCGATTGAGTTGAGCGAGGCAGAGCACGGGGACGGCCAGTTCTCGTGCCATGGCTTTCAGGCGGCGAGCCATTTTGGCCACCTGTTCCTGGCGGGGGTCGGCCGGATTATCGGGTTGGATCAGCTGCAAGTAATCGATGACGACCAGGCCCAGCGAACCGTGTCGGCGTTTCAGGCGCCGCGCGGTGGCGATGATTTCCGTGACGGTTCGCGTGGGCGTATCGTCGATAAACAGCGGGCTCTTGCCCAACGTGGCCGAGACCTCGATCAGTTTTTTGTGATCGGCCCCCGACAGGAAGCCGCTGCGAAATTTTTCGCCATTGATCTCGCCCAGGCTGCACATCATGCGTTGCGCCAGTTCGAACCTGGACATTTCCAGGCTGACAAACAGGGTGGGCTGATTTTCTTCCACCGCCACGTGCTCGGCAATGTTCGCCGCGAAGGCCGTTTTGCCCATACTGGGTCGAGCGGCCACGATGATCAGCTCTTCAGGGTGCAGGCCCCCGGTCAATTTGTCGACGTCCCGAAACCCGGTGCTCAATCCACTCGCTCCGCCATGTTCCATCCGAGCATCGATTTGTTCGAAGGCCTCCATCAGCACATCGTGAATATTGGCCAAATCGCCCGATTTTCCCCGCTGGTCGCGGATCCCAAAGATTTTTTCCTCGGCCTGGTTCAGCAGTTCCCGCGCAGGATGCTCTTGCTGGTAGGCCTCCTGGACGATCTCCGTGCTGGTGTAGATCAGGGAGCGGAGGATCGATTTTTCGTGGATGATCCGGGCGTAGTACGCGGCGTTGGCGGCGGTGGGTACGGAATGAGCGATTTCGGCCAGGGCCGCGGCCCCGCCGATTTCCTCGAAGTCACCGGTCGACTTCAGCCGATCGATCAGGAGGGTCAGATCGACCTTCTGGCCCTTTTCGTACAGCTCGGTGATGTGCTGGTACAGCGTCCGATGGGCCTGGTCGTAAAAATCCTCCGCCTGGAGGATCAGCGAGACTTCATCGCAAACTTCGGGCAGCAGGATCATGCTTCCCAACGTGTTGCGTTCGGCTTCCAGATTGCAGGGTGGCTGACGGTCCAGCAGCTGCCGCCCCCCCCCGCTGGCCGTTCGCTCGGTTCCCTGGGCCGTGGCCATGGTCCATCCCCTCCTTGTGGCCTGAACGTCTCGTATGATGAAAAATCGCTGAGCGGACCGTGATGTGTGCCGCTGCGCGGCGGCGTGTCGAAATTTTAATCTTCTTTTTTCTCGTCCGCCATGGAGGGCACGACCCAGACCTTCAGGTCCGCGTCGATTTCGGGGCCGAGGTGGACCTGGACGGTGTAGAGCCCTAATTCCTTGAGCGGTCCTTCCAGGCGGACCTGGTCAGTGGTGACGTTGATCTCGTTGGCTTTCAAGGCGGCCGAAATTTCCGCGGCCCCCACACTGCCGTAGAGGTGGCCTTCGTCGTTCGCATTGGCTTCGATCGTGACGCTCAAGTTGCCAATCGACGCCGCCAAGGCCCGTAAACCGCTCCGCCGCTTCTCTTCAATCGCTACCAGTTTGGCACGGTGCTTTTCCACCATCCGCTTGTGGTGATCGGTGGCCACCGTCGCCAGTCCCTGCGGCAGCAGGTAATTCGTGGCATAGCCAGGTTTGACCTCGACCACGTCCCCCTGGCTGCCCAGCTGGTCCACCGATTGGATCAGCAGCAATTCGACTCCACCATGAGGTCCCCGCGGGATACCCCGCGCTCGAGCGACCCCCGCTCGCTTGCGTCTGGTCTGCTTTGTTTTTGGCATTTCCAGTAATCTTCCTGAAGGGTTACAGGTTGGACTTAGAACGGCAGATCCTCGTCAGACGGTTGGCCGGCGGCCACGTGCTGGGCCGGTGCGGTCGCTTCGGCTGTCGGACGTTCCGCCGGTTTGGCGGACCCTCCGCCATCACCGCGCCCGCCGATAAACTGCATCCGCTCGCCGACGACACGCAATTTCGAATGTTTCTGGCCGTCCTTTTCCCAGCTGTCAAATTTCAGCCGGCCCTCGATGAACACGGGCGAACCCTTGCTCAGATACTCCGCGGCAATCTCGGCTTGACGAGCCCACATGGTGATGTCGATGAATTGCGTGTCCTCGATCCATTCACCCGTCTGATTGTTCTTGCGTCGGTCGTTGACGGCCAACCCAAAATCTGTGACCGCGGTTCCGTTGGGGATGTATCGCAGTTCCGGGTCCCGCGTCAGATTCCCCATCAAAATGACCCGATTAAAGCTTGCCATGATAACCTCCTTTGTAAATCGCACCCCAGCGGGGGCCTGCCAGCGGGTCTTTCCCCGGCCCGTCCAGCCTGCCGACC
>WVZU01000173.1:0-4960 GCA_011772275.1 Planctomycetales bacterium
GATAGAACTGGAAGATCATGCCGAAGTATTCGTTGCGCAGAACGTCCCGCTGCCAGGTCGACAGATTGTCGATCCGCTGATTGTCCAGCAGGATCTGCCCTTCTGCGGGCTGGTCCAACGTCCCCAGCAGGTGAATCAGGGTACTTTTTCCCGAACCGCTTTGTCCCACGATCGCCACGAACTCTCCCTGGTGAATATCCAGGTCGACGCCTCGCAAGACCGGAATCACGTTTTGCCCCTTGGTATAGCTCTTTCCGATCTTGCGGGCGGCCAGCTGCACGGGGCGATGGGTCGAGCGGTTTTTGTCGGCGGCCGTGGCGCGGCGCCGGTGGGCTGCCGCTGCACCGTGCTGGCCCGCTGGCAGATCCTCGCAGACCTGGAGCTGAGCTGCCGGTCGGGATTCGAGCTGGCCTGTCGAACTGGTTAAGTGATCCACATCCGCCTGCTGGTTACTCATACCGCAAAGCCTCCACGGGGTGTAGCCGCGCGGCCCGCAGAGCGGGCAGAATGCTGGCCAGCACCGCGATCGAAATAGCGCCCGCGATTACCCAAGCGACCGTCATCGGCTGAACAATTGCGGGAATCTCTTGAAAATAGTAAATCGACGGATCGAACACCTCCTGTCCCGTCAGCCTTTCCAACCCCACGCGAATCCGATCGATGTTGGCCACAAACAGCAACCCCAACAGCAACCCCGCACCCGAACCGACCGTTCCCAGGCAAAGACCATACGAGAGGAAAATACTCATGATGCCAATCGCCGAAGCGCCCAGCGACTTCAGTACGCCGATGTCTTTTGTTTTTTCCACGACGATCATGAAAAAGATCGCCAGGATACCGAATCCAGCCACCGCAATGATCAGGAACAGCAGAATATTGAGGATTGCGGTTTCCATCTGCACAGCGGCCAGCAGGGGTCCTTGTTTATCTCGCCAGGTCGAGATCCCGTACAGTTCCGGGGGAAAGGCCGCCCGCAAGTCATCCCGGACACCGTTGAGGTCGACACCCTCTTTCAACCGGATCTGGATGGCCGTCACGTTGGCCACGCCGGTGGTGGGGTGGATCATGCCCCGCATTTCCTGCAATTTTTTCAGCGGCACAAACACGAAGGCCGAATCATACTCGCTCATCTTGCTCTCGTAAAAATCGACGATCGTAAACAGGCCGCTGACGGCCTTGGGGGGGGTGCCGGCCGTGGGAAACGTCAGCCGCACATCGTCCCCCGGCAGGTTAAGGAAATGATCCTCACCGTCCTGACCGCGAAAGCGGGCCAAAGCCAGCCCCATCACGATGCCGGTATGCTGTTCGCTTGCCTTGTCAAACAGCTTGCCACCCAAAGGCTCCCATTCCTGCACCACCCCCTGGTCACTGGCGCTGGCCAACCTGGGCGTTTCGATACCGGCAAAGGGATCCGCCGCCGACTGCCGCTCTGCTGCGTCCCCCGGCGCCCTTGCATGGCGGGCTTCCAGCCAGGCCTTTTCACGAGCAGCGACGATGCGGCGATGCGGCCAACCGGCGCGTTGCATTCCGTGACGATACACCGCTTGAGCGCCCCCCGTATGATCGCGTTGGTCATAACCCCCTTCGCGCAACTGAAAGCTTAAGACCGAACGATTCTTGGGATGCTGCAAATACTGACCACAGTCGGTTACCTGACCGTACGTTTCAGGATCGATGCCAATAAAGTTCACCTGACGGTGAACCCACCGGCCTCCGACCTGAAAATTCAACATGGCCGGCACGTGAACCGTTGGCGTAATTCCAGCAATCCGATCGCCAACAATCTCGCCGATCCTGGCGATGTGCCAGTCCGCATCAGAAAATCCCTCCAAGCCGTGCGACTCAAAAACAATATCGGACAAAATATTGTGAATGCGATGCTCCATCTCCTGAGTAAATCCCGACATGACACTGTTCACCACGATCAAGGTGGCCACACCCAGCGTCACGCTGATGATGGAAGCCAGCGCGATGTAACGCGTTCGCAGGTAGCGCCAGCAGAGCAGCAGCTTGTACATCGCCAATCCTTTGGCCTGGGAGAGGGTGGATTACTGGGTAATGCTGAGCGTCCGGTAGCGAGGGCTTAATGCTCACTCTCCGGTCGAAGCAGGGGAAACAGGATCACCTCTCGAATGCTTGACATATTGGTCAGCAGCATCACCAACCGGTCAATCCCGACGCCCAGGCCGCCAGCCGGTGGCATGCCGTGACGCAAGGCACGGATGAAGTCGTCGTCCATCTTGGCCATCGAGTCTTCTTCTTTTTGGCCTTCCAGTTGAGTGCGAAACAGCTGTTCTTGCAAATCGGGATCGTTCAGTTCGGTGTAGGCGTTGGCGACTTCCATCCCCTGAATGAACAGCTCAAACCGCTCAGCGATCTCCGGCCGCCCCCGGGCACGCTTGGTCAGCGGGCAAATGCTGGCCGGATAGTCCAGCACGAACAACGGGCCGCTTAACGCGTCTTCTACCTTCTCTTCAAAGACCTCGTTCTTGACCACGTCCGGATGCTTGGCCGACGTATCGAAGCCGATCTGTTCCGCCAACCGGCAAATGGCCGCATGATCGTCCGGCTCAATTCCCGTATGCTCAGCAAACAGCTCGTCATACGTTTTCCGCGCAAACGGGGGCGTAAAATCAATCGTGGCATCGCCCCAGCTCAGTTGCTGCGGCTGCCCGGTCGCAGCAATCGCGTCCAGTATGATCCGCTCAGTCAGATCCATCATCGTTTCGTAATTGCCGTAAGCCTGATACACCTCCAGCATCGTAAATTCAGGATTATGCCTGGGACTGATCCCCTCATTGCGGTAAACCCGGCCCAGCTCGTACACGCGTTCCACGCCGCCGACGAGGAGACGCTTGAGATGCAATTCCAGCGCGATTCGCATGAACAACGGCATGTTCAGCGCATTGTGGTGCGTCGCAAAGGGTCTCGCCGCCGCACCGCCGGCAATCGTGTGCAAGGTGGGCCCTTCGATTTCCACATAGCCTTCCGCATCGAGTGTACGACGAATCGATTGGACGATCTTCGTCCGTTTCAAAAACCGCTCCATCGCACCGTCCGAATGGACCAGGTCCAGATATCGCATCCGTTGGCGCAGTTCGGGATCGGTCAATCCGTGATGCTTTTCCGGCGGCGGCAAGATGGATTTGGTCAAGAAGTGCAGCTGTTCGGCAAAGATGGTCAATTCGCCGGTTCGCGTCCGCTTCAGTTCCCCATCCACGCCAATCATGTCGCCCAGGTCGAACAGAAGCGCCACCTCCCAGTTCTGCTGGCCAACCTGGTTTTGGCCGATCATGACCTGGATTCTGCCCGACCAGTCCTGCAGGTCCAGAAAGATCAGCTTGCCTTTCTTCCGCTGCAAAACCACCCGTCCGGCCGCCCGCACCCGAGGCCCCGTCTGCTGCGGCTGCTGTCGCGGGTCGTCGGCCAAGGGCGGAGACGTGACTATTTCGGCCTCCCGCTGGCGAATTTTGTCGATCGCCTGATGATCATCGAAACGGCCACCCCAAGGGTCGACACCAAGTGCCTCCAGCTTGCTCAGCTTTTCGCGCCGCGCCGCCTCGTGCATGCCCACGTCGCGACCCGTCTGGGATGGTTGCTGGCCTGTCATGGAAACCGTTGACATAAGTCTTCAGGGCGCAAGACGAGTGCCGACGACGCCGGCAGAATCCCAAATCGCTGCAGAATCTGACGCCGCCTGCTGCGGGTTAAAGTAAAGAATCGGGACATTTTAGTGAAACCATGCCCACCGTCAATGTCACATCGCGCTTGCATCGCTAGCCCCGATCCCGACGAAAGGCCGGCGGTCGCGCTGGCGAATTCCTTTCCCCGGGGCATCCCTGAGCCGAGGCGGGCGCGTGAGGCTGGAGCCGGTCGCCGCGTTGCGACTGGTCTTTGAGGGGATTCAGCCGGCAGGGGTCGGGAGTCTTTTTCGCCACCCATCCCACTAGCCATCCATGCAGGGTTTTTCCGTGGCGAAAAAGACTCCCGACCCCCGCTAGGCATCCCTCGAACACGTAGATCACACCGCCGGACCCGGCGCCTCGGCCCGTCATGACGCTCAGGCCCGTCAGGCGGCCCGGTTGGCACCGGCGGAAAACCGTCGGCGGCGGGGCAGCCAGCCTTGATCGAGGACCGTGAGGGCGACACGATCCTCCAGGTTTGGCCGAAAAATGGCCAGCAGCAGAAGCGGCAGATACCAGGCCATGCACAGCCCGCCACCGTGTGCGTGCCAGAATTGGGTACCCAGCATCATGGCCGCCGTGCCACTCAGCAGGGTCCCCAGATTTTTCTGCGGTGGCCAGAGGGCAAAGCTGCCGCCCAAGGCCACAAAGGTGGCAATCACCGGCACGCGATACCAGCCATCCACGTAGCTCCAAAAACCTTCCAGGTTGGTGAATTTGGGTGGCGCCAGCCCCAGCATCTGCCGGACGTCCCGGATAAACGCCGCCAGGAACGCCCCCTCCTGCCGGTAGTAGGCGTAGAGCGCCAGGATGCCCACCGAGACAAAGAGGGCCACAAAGGTTCCCGTACAGAAACGCAACAGGCCACGCTGCCAGTAAAAACTGATCCACAGCGGCAACAAGAACAAGGGGTAGTAGATGACTCCGCTGGCCAGTCCCAAACACAAGCCGGCGATCATGGGTCGCCGGTACATCACGATCGCCCAGACCAGCAACGCCGCCGGGAGGGCATGGTCCACTCGGCCGGTCATCTCGGCGGTATACGGCAGTAACAAGTAAAGCACGGCCGCCGCCACGCCGGTTTTAATGTTGTCAAAATGCCGATAGCCGATGACCACCATGCCGATGACGATCGCCAGGTGCGAAAGGATCGCAATCGATTTAGCCGTGGCAACTTCTTGCTGATTGTAGGTGCGGCCTTGACTGCCTGGCGGCCCCTGAAAGGGTGTGCCGAAAAAGGTCTGGGTCGAGATGGTCGGCAACAGGGACAGGAGCGG
>WVZU01000173.1:4987-6365 GCA_011772275.1 Planctomycetales bacterium
GGCCCGTGCTTCTGGAACCCCCCCGCGACCAGTTGGCTTTCCTCCTGCTGAGCGGGCGGAGCCGCCAGCTGGTCGGTCTGCGGACTCATCGACTCGGCCGGGCTGTTCGCCACGTTCGCCATCAGGAACACCAAGAGCGACACACCCAAAAATGTCATGCCGCCAACCGATAGGTTGGGTTCCAGCAACGGCCGACGGACCATCGCCGAATCCATCAACATGCGGATCAAGAACAGCCCACCCACGACAAACAGCCAGATGAAACCGGCCTGCTCGATCGCCGCGTCCGCTGTCTGGCCCGGCGGCGGATGCCGGCCATAAGCGACCAATACCAGACCGGGCGCGAACAGGATCAGACCGATCAGGTCGACATTCCGCACGCTCCAAAAGCGGCTGAATTTGAAATAAACAGCGACCGTTAGCAGCGACGAAAGATACACCCAATTCATGGCGTGTATCTTCTGGTAGTTAAAAAGAATGTCGTACATGCAGATCGATGCCCAAGGGAATCCGCAGGATACGCGTTGAGCCTTTTTTTTCAAGCACCCCTGAGTTGCCGCCGACAAGAATCGCGTCACGATGGGGCGGGGGGCGNNCGGGGGGTTAAAGACAAGCCAGGGGGTAAAGACAAGCCAGGCTGCCGAAATTGCGGCCTGCGGAAATCCCCGTACCCCCTTCGGCCTGGGCCCCTCTGCCCCCGCCGGCGGCCCCGCGCCCCCGGGTCCCTACCGCCTCGCCTCCCGCAACCGGGCACGGATGGCCTCCAGCCGGATGGCCAGTTCTTTCTCAAAGCCGCGGTCGACGGGGCGGTAATATTGGCGAGCGACTCCCAGGTAGTCTTGAGCGGCAACGCCATCGGTGGCGTCATGCGCGGATTGATAGCCTTCGCCGCGGCCCAGACCCGCCGCGCTGGCGTAATGGCTGTCGCGGAGGTGCACCGGTACCGGCAGTAAGCGGCCTTCGCGGACATCCCGAACGGCCTCGCCGATCGCCACCGTGGCCGCATTCGATTTGGGGGCACATGCCAGGTAGGTCACACACTGAGCCAGAATCAACTGGCATTCGGGTAGTCCCACAAACTCGCAGGCCTGCATCGCCGCCACGGCCAGGGGCAGGGAGTGGGGATCGGCGTTGCCGACATCTTCGCTGGCCAAAATCACCAGCCGTCGAGTCAGGAAACGGATTTCTTCGCCGGCTTCCAGCATCCGGGCCAGCCAGTACAGGGCCGCATCGGGATCGCTGCCGCGAATACTTTTGATCAAGGCGCTGGCCGCGTCGTAGTGCGCATCCCCACTGGCGTCGTATTCGACAATCTTCCGCTGGACCGATTCTTCCGCAAGCTGTCTGGTGAAATGCAGCGGCCGCTGATCGGTGGAGA
>WVZU01000183.1 GCA_011772275.1 Planctomycetales bacterium
GTCGGGCCCCACCGAAGGCTCCTGCAGATCGGTCTTGACGTTGCTCCCTCTGGCAAGGCAGCAGGTCGCATCCCATGGTTTTCAGCGGGATCTGGTTTTGGCCAGCCCCATATCCTTCACGTAGCGGTCGGTGACGTCTTCAGAAATCATGTCGCGCGGTCGCTGGAAGTGGGATTCGTCCAGCACCGGGCCGAAGTGGATCTGGAAGAATTCAATGGCGCTGAAGGTAGGTTGTTGGGTGTTGCTCGCTGTCGCCGGCGCACTGCCCACATACTCAATCTTGGCTGGAAAGAGACTGTCGTCGTACAGGTAGAGCACCACCTCGCGGGGAAGCCGTCCGCTCAATTGGCGGAAAAGCTTCGATACCTGCTCTTTTTCGGTGGGAGCGATCAGCTGCTGGAGTCGGTCGGTTTTCCAGCGGCCGCGCGTGACCCAGAATGTCCGGTCGGCTTGGGTCGTTTGTGAGGCCGATGCGAACTGGAAGTTGTCCTGTAACCGCTGCAATGTCTGGGACAGTCCCCCGGGAGCCGTGGCGTGGGAAAAGGTGCTCAGGCCCTCGGCCCGCGCATCGGCCGCCGCCGCACGGACGGCCGTCAGGTCGACAACGGTCAGCTGCTGGTTGTCCAGTGTTTCGAGATAACGCCACCACTGGCGGCCGTTGCTGACGCTGATCATGACGTTTGGGGTAGCGGAGGTCGGGATCGACAATTCAAACCGAACCTGACGCTCGCCACCGCTCCCCTTCTGCAAATACCGCCCGGTTCCGAACAGCTCGTGTCCGAACAAGCGAACCCGCAGACGGACCCGCGCGGACACCGACGAGTGGTGCTGTAATCGATTGATAGCAGAGTCCAGCAGTACGTCTCCGCTGGCAGTGCTACCGGCCGAGTGGCTGGGAGCTGGTGCCGGGGGGCTGGCATTTTGAGCGATCGCAGGGACAGGCCGGCAGGCGACCAGCATCGCGCAGGCCGCTGCCAGTCTGGGCAAGCAGCAAAAACTTTGCTTCATGTGCAGGTCTTGCCGATTTTTTCAAAGATAGTGGTTGTAACGAGCCGACCATTGATTGCGAGGCGCGTTGTCGGCGCGCTCGGTGCCTGAGGAGTTTGGCATTTTAGGGGGGCCGGCAAAGCTGGTCCACGTCAGTTTGCCCTCGGTCGCTCGCCTCCGCCGCGACGCCGTGGGAGTGTGCAGTCAAGCTGGACGAAAAAAGGAAACACTTATGACAGTTCAAAAGCTTTGCATGGTTCTGCTCTGCACCGCCACAGCATGGAGCGCCGTTGGTTGTCACCGACAGCATGTCAACAATTTGCCGCCTGCCAAAATGTTGATGGAACCGGGCCCGGGTGTCGGCGGGCCGGGACCTGGTGTCATGCTGTCCGGATTTCCCGGTGGCATGCCGGGTGGCATGCCGCCTGGCGGCATACCGGCGGGGGTTGTGGCGGCTGCTGGTGGGCCTGGGAGCGCGGCGGTTTCCCAATTGGCGTTTACGGGTCCCCAAGGCCTCCGCGTCAGCTGGGATACTTCGGGCCAGGGCTTTTTCGATTCCGAACCTCTGGTAGCGCCGGGACGCCAGAATTTCAGCCAGGGTGCCATCTACCGAGTAAAGTTGACCAATGTGCCGGGCCGCCCCGGGGAAGAATACTATCCCACCGTCGAAGTCGCGCCGCGGACTCCACGGACCGAAGCCTACCTGGCACACAATGCGGTGCCGATCCAGTTCACGGCCACCGACTTTGACCAGGTACAGTCCGGCAATTTCGTGACGAAAGTCATTTATCTACCCGATCCGGAATATCAGGAGCTGGCGCTGGCGGCGATCGAAACGCTGGTCAGCACACGACTCGACCCCGGCGTTGATCCGATTCGCGAAGCGGACCGGCGTGGTTCGATCCTGGCCATCATCCGCCTGGGTAACAAAGACTTGAATTTGCCGAGTCCGATGCCCGAAGACGTCGGCGCTGTGCAACCGGTCAGCTTCGAGAGTGGGGTTGCCGAAACAGACGCGACGGGCCAGTTGGTGGGTGGAATGATAAGCGGCCCAGCGGTGGGGAACACGGGACTGCCCAGTCCGCATCCAACGATGGGGCTATCTCCGGCCCACGTGGCGGGTGTGACGGCCCCGCAGTATGGGATGCCGATGTCCGGCACGCCGATTGGGCTGCCGGGGCCACCCCACGTGCCGCTGGGCATCCCCGCGGGGTTACAAAAGCATGTGATACAGAACAAGACACGTGTCCAGATGCCACAACCGACCAAGAAGATGCACATTGGGGTCGAGCAGAAACCGGGATACAGCTATCCGAAACCTCCCAACCGTGTCCAGATTGTCGAAGAGGCTTCACGCGACAAGCACGGTCCGGTCCGCCAGCCCGTCTGGGATATGTTCCAGTGGATCAAACATTAGCACCGTACGCTTTGCGACGCTTCCCGACCACCTGCTCGATCGTCACAAGAAAAGTGCCATACAACGATATCCATGGCAATGGTCCCAATGCTCCGCTTTCCGGCAGTTGCGCATGCGGTTTGTCGGCGTCACGTCGCCGGCAGGATCTCAATGGCGGTGCTGTTTTGGCTGAGCGCCTGGCAGTCGCTCGACGCTGAGGTGCCCCAGCGGCACTACCGCCATTCGGGTGACATGCCACCGGGAGCGATTGGCCGCTCGCAACTGCAGCGGGGCGGGCCATTACCTGGATATTTTCAGCCGGTGCAAATTACCGCCCCGCCGGGTGTCCAGGTATCGCTGGCGGTAGACGGTGCCTTCGAGTCGCCGCGGCAAGCGCCGCGGACGGTCGGTCTGTTGATCGGGCAGGTTTATCGTTTCAAGGTAAGCCGGATCCCCTTGCAGTCGGGAGAAGAAGTTTTTCCCACGGTGGAGGTTATCGACCGGCTGTATCCGCCCCCCGGCAAGGAGCAGCTGTTTCCTATTCCGGTGCAATTGACCCAAGCGGAATTGAATATCGCACTCAGCGGCAAACTGGTGACGCGCGTCATCTACCTGGAAGATCCAACCCGTGCCTTGCCGATCCGTGAACGGGAGGGTTTTACGAGCTGGTTCGAAGCCGCTCAGGGTGACGATCCGCTGCAGATTGCCGATCTGCTGGGACGGCCGGTCGCCATCCTCCGGCTGGGAGCTCGGCTGCCCGGCCGCCTCGGTCCCGACCCGCATTTCTTGTATGGCAGTCCACCTTTTGCGGAGTATGCCAGCAATGTCGCGCTGCAAAGGGAGGTGGCCGACCTGCCGCCGGCGGCTCTGCCTGGCACCGATGGATCGGCATTAGGGGCGGACGGAGGTTTTCCCAAAGGCTGGTCGGAGGCAGCTCCCGAGTGGTTGCCGGTCGGTCCCCAACCTCACATGCTGCGGCAGGAGGTGGAGGTTCGGCAGCGAGGGCCGCGTTTTGCATCGGCGGAAGACGGGGGCGAAACGAGCGAGGGGGGAATGTTGGGGCCGCCCGCGGCGCCCACGCCGGCAGATTTCTCGCAGCTGCCCGTCCCCGGACCGGTTGCGGAAGTTGACGATACCCCGCCGCAGAGGACCAAACAATGAACGCCTCAGACCGCTACGACGTGTCGCCGGCCTGGCCGCGCTGTTGGCGCTGGACCGTGATTGCCGCTGGTACACTCATCTTGTGTTCCTGCAGCGCCCTTCCGCGCGGGGATCCAAGCAGCAAGCGGGTTGCTCGAACTTCCCCGCCCCGTCCCTCGGCCGCCGCAGAAAATGGCGTCGGCCCCCCTACGTTGCCACAGGTCGCCTGGACGGGGGTGGCAGACAGCGAAATGGCGGACCAGCCAGCCCAACCCTGGGCTCCACCCGGTATCGCTCGACCCTGGCCGCGTGACGAATACCTGCACGATGGCGGTGATCGACGCGTGCCGGCACGTGTCCAGCCCGACTGGCAAATTCGAGGGCTGGATACCGAAGACACGATCGCTCATTTTGACACACTGGACGGCCGCACGCTGGTGGAAGCGAGCAACCGAGTGCATATTTACGCGCCGCGTTTCGGTGCGGTTCGTAAAGTAGTCGGCGTGGACGGCTTCGAAATCAAGGAAGGCCTGGTTCGTTACGACGTGCCGCTCGAAGTCCAGGTCGATGACAAAGTGTTGGAGCCCGCCACGACAGCCCAACATGTTCAGGCAGGTAAGCAGGAGAACGCCAAGCGGGTTCGCAATCGGCAGCGCAACCAGCCGGGCCTGGTGGCGGCCAACAACCATGGCCTGCTGGGTTTGGAAAATCGCGAAAAACTGTTGTATCACCGGCGTGACCAGAACGACGATACGTTCCATTACGCGGCCGAACCGCTGTTAGCGATGCGGATCCAGGATGCGATTCACTGGACTGCGGACCAAGGTGTTCAGGTGGTGCTAGACGATCGGATGGCCGTGCTTGCCAGCGGCAACGCCAAGGCCCAGGCAACTTATGCCATCCACCACGAAGGCACTCCCCGCTTGAAGATCGTCAAAACGGCCTCCACCGATTTTGCTGAACCAGGCACGCTGGTTGAGTTTATACTTGAATTTCAGAATGTTGGCACCGAGCCGATCGGCAACGTCACGATCGTGGACAACCTGACCACTCGGTTGGAATATGTCTCGCACAGCCAGCGCTGTTCGCGGAAGGCCGACTTCTTGACCGAACCCAACGAGGGGGACTCCCTGGTGTTGCGCTGGGAAATCGTGGACCCCTTGCCCGTGGGCCAGGGGGGCACGATCCAATTCCAGTGCCGCGTCCGTTAGTGAGGTCCTCCCAACAAAACCGCCCCCCCTCCCCCTCTAGCCCCCCATCCCGTTCCCTGGATGAGCGGCCTGGTCGTCAACCGCCAAGGGGCGATAAGAAAAATTCTGGGGCGCCAGCCCCAGGTTGGGGATGCGGCAGGAAGATCGAGCGGCCAAGCGACGGCAGACGCTTCAACGGGATGGGGGCTGGCCGGGCGGCCGTGTGGCCAACGAGCTTGACGCGGTGACCCGGCTTGGCCTACAGTCCGTGGCTTTTCCACCAGCTGGATCGAACCAACGGCTCTGGCGTGAATCAGCCACCCCCCCTGCCCTACCAATGTCCGGGCCAGTCCCAGCCGATTAGCAAAGCGGTGCACCTGGGCCGTCTGGCGCGATTTTATCCCGCCTGCGGCAGCTGTCCCCATCGCGACGACACAGCGACCCTCTCGCCCCGGCAGGTCTCGCAGTTGCGGGACGTTTATCAGCGGCAAGCGCGGGCGACATTGTTTTTCGAGGAGGGGGTGAGCGGAACCTACCTGGATGATCTGCGGCCCGGAGACGTTCGCCAGCTGGCGGTGGCTCATGGCCTTTTTATCCGGGGGCAGCAGAACGCGGAATGGGATTATCCGCGGGTTGTGATTGCCAGCGACGGCCGACCTCTGACCGCGGACTTGCTGGCCGCAGTCAGCGAGGGACTGCGATTTGCCGGTTGCGCGGTCGTTGACATTGGCTATGCCACCGCCCCCTGCCTTGTATTTGCGATGGACCACCTCAAGGCGGTAGGTGGCCTGTATGTGGGGAATGTGCGGGGTGGGCCGGGGGAGGTGAGCCTGAAATTTTGGGGTGGACAGGCGCGGCCACTGTCGGCTGGAGGGGATCTCGACCAACTGGAAAGGATGCTCGCGGCGCCCCTGAGCCGACCGATACGACGCTACGGCAGCTTGCGGCGCTTTCGAGCGGATGTGGCGTACCTGGCCTGCCTGCACAAATATTTTCACGCGCTGCGACCTTTGCGGATCGTGGTCAGCACGGGAAATGCTCAGCTGCTCAACTACCTGCAACAGCTCGGCGCAACGGTTGCCTGTGAAATGATCCCGCTGCCGGGCTACGTGGCCAGCGACCAGGTTGGGGAAACGCTTGCTGAAAAAGTGGTAGCCGCCAAGGCACATGTCGGCATCTGGATCGATGGCGATGGCGAGGCCTGTCGGCTGGTGGACGAAGGGGGCCGAGCCGTAACAGGGGAAACGACGTTACAGTTGCTGAGCCCGTTGCTGATTGCCGAACAACGGCAAGCGGCCGTTGCCGTGGCTAATAGTTGCTCGGCCGCCACCGAAGAAGCCATTCGGCAAAGCGGCGCGACCGTCCATCGCTGCGACGGTTCTCGAGCAGAGATGCATCGGGTGTTGAGCGACCGGGAGGGGGTTGTCGGTGCCGATGGGGAGGGGCGGTTCTGGTTCCACGATCACCTGCCGTCGGCCGATGCGCTCAAAGCCCTGGCCGTTCTGCTGAATGTGCTCAGCCAGGGAGATCAGGATTTGTCCCAACGGGCCACTGCCGTTGAGGTGGTGCGCTAATTGCCCGTTTTGCGGTACAATTCACCAGAATGCACAGGCCAAAGCACAAAAGCCGCAGACAGCATTCGTCCTTGAACATTAGTAACACTTTAGCCGACTGGCGGCGCGGCCTGATGTAGCCGAATTCGTGAGAATTCGGATCGTCTAGGCGTTAACCAAGGCAAGCTACTGAAGTCTCACGATTTCAGCTACCATTCGGCCAAAGTGTTACGAGCATGTTTTCTTGACCACTGAGCACCACCTGTCATGTCATCATCGCAGCTTGCCGCGCGTACCACGTCCTTTGATAGCTCGGGTATCCGCAAGGTCTTTGACCTGGCGGCTCAACTGACCGAGCCAATTAACCTTTCTATCGGCCAGCCCGATTTCCCGGTGCCGCAGGCCGTGCAGGATGCCGCCATCGAGGCGATCCGTAGCGGCAGAAATGGATACACGGTAACGCAAGGTATCGCGCCGTTGCGGGAAAGGTTGCAGCAGCGGATCGAGCAAAAGTTTGGACATGGCGACCGCCAGATGCTGATCACCTCGGGGACCAGTGGCGGGCTCGTGCTGGCCGTCCTGGCCCTGGTCGATGCGGGTGACGAGGTCATTGTGTTTGACCCGTACTTCGTGATGTACGAACCGCTGGTCAGCCTGGTCGGAGGTAAGTGCGTGCTGGTGGATACCTATCCCGATTTTCGTGTCGATCCGGGAAAGGTCAAAGCGGCGCTGACGCCGCAAACAAAGTTGATTCTGTTCAACAGCCCGGCCAACCCGACCGGGATCGTGGCCGGGGAGGACGAGGTTCGGCAGCTGGCACAGCTGGCCGCGGATCACGGTGTAGTTCTGTTGAGCGACGAGATTTACAGTTCGTTCAGTTACGACGGGCCGGTGGTGTCGCCGGCTGCGTTCAACGACCAGACCCTGGTGCTGGACGGTTTCTCGAAATCGCACGCGGTGACTGGCTGGCGGCTGGGCTATGCACATGGTCCGGCTGAGATTATCGAGGCGATGACGAAGCTGCAACAGTACACCTTTGTTTGCGCTCCCCAACCGGCGCAATGGGCGGGAGTGGCGGCCCTGGACGTGGATATGGCCGCGGCCCAGGACATCTATCGGCGGAAACGGGACCTGCTGGTGAACGGGCTGGCGGACCGCTTCGAGATCGCACACCCTGGCGGTGCATTTTACGTGTTTCCCCGGGTACCCTGGGGGACAGCTGAGGAATTCGTGTCGCGAGCGATCGAAAACAATTTACTGATCATTCCCGGAAAGGTTTTCAGCCGGCAGGATACTCACTTTCGCCTTTCCTACGCGGCAGCGGATGAGGTGATCGAGCGGGGCATCGAGGTGCTGAACCGGCTTGCCGGTGAGGGTCCTTGAGCGAATGTGTTGCAATGGATTTTTGACCTCACCCCCTTTTTAAGGTTCTTCCGCAGAATCTGTGGGTGGAGTTCTGATTCCCAAGGGCGGCCATAGCGACAGTCGGTCCGCCTGGTAAAGCGTTGTAAGCAGCTGCAATTCTTGGGGTAGGCGGGCCGGTAAAAGGTATTCGGTTAAGAGTACATTTCATCGCAGTCTTAACCGCCACTCTTAACCGGATACTCTTAACCGACCTGCTTAACCGCTCTTTACGGGCCCCACCATCTGGCTGCCAAAAAACTCTGCCCATTTCTGGCAGACATTCGGCGCCATTCCCCCTTTTCAATAGACCATTTTCTTTCCTATGTCAGTCGCTTCTTACCCACAGATTCTTCGGAAGACCCCAATTTCCCAACACTTTAGCCCAAGGGTCGCTAAAGTCGTGAGACTTCAGTAGCTTGCCTTGGTGATCGCCTAGCCGATCCGAATTCTCACGAATTCGGCTACAGCAGGCCGCGTTGCCAGTCGGCCAAAGTGTTACGCAATTTCTGAATTGTCCACTAGCTTTCCCGCCATGCCCCATCACCGGCCCCGGCCCCAGATCCCCACCGCTCATTCGTTTCATTCGTTTCCAAAGGCGTACAGCGCATCGAAGCTGCGCAGGTAGAGGCGGCCGTCGGCAAAGACGGGCGAGGCGGTCACCGATTCGCCCAGTTCGTTCCGCGCCAGGACCTCGAAGTCACGTCCCGCCCGGACCACGGTCACCATGCCGTTGCGGGCGGTCAGGTAAATCCTGCCGGCCGCGTAGACAGGCGAGGCGCGGTGCCGGTCGCGCGTGGTCCGCTCTTCGTAGACCTTCTGGCCGGTTTCCGCTTCCAGCACCAGCAGGTTGCCATTTTCGCGACAGAGGTAGACCAGGCCGTCGTGGATCAGCGGCGAGGGGACGTCCGGGGTGTGGCGGGGAAAGATCCAGGCGATGTAGTCCGGCGAGCCGGTGATATTGCCTTTGCCGCCGGGGCGAATGCCCACCACTTTTCCACCCTTGGCCGTGGGGGCCACAATCAAACCGGGCACCGCGGCGGGTGAGGCGACGAAGCGGAGCGTACTGTTGTAGCCGCCCGCGGGGTGCAAACCACCGCATCGCCAGATCTCCTTGCCCGTGTCCAGGTCGTGCGCGATGACGTAGTCCGCGCCGTGCGTGATCAAAAACCGATCCTGCGGATCTTCGTACAGCGTCGGCGAAGCATACGAGTGTTTGCATTCATCCACCGCGTCGGTAACCCGGTCCTGCTTCCAGACCTCCCGGCCCGTTCGCTTGTCCAGCGCGACCACCAGGCCCTTGTGCGGCGCTTTGCTCCACGGGCCATGAATTATTTGCAGGTAAAGGCGATCGCCATCCAGCACGGGTGTGCTGGACAAGCCAAATTGGATGTCGAATTCGCCGTAGTCGCGCTGGAGATCTTTTTTCCAGATTTCCTGGCCTGCAAAGTCGTAACAGGCCAGCAGGCCGTTGGCCATGAACGTCCACACGTGCTGGCCATCGGTCACGGGGGAAGGCGAGGCGAAATTGCCTTCGTCGCCACGGACATCCTCGTTCCCGCCCCCAACTCTCCGCGTCCACAGCAGCTTGCCGTCTTTGTGTACGCTCAACAACAACAGCTCTTCGCGATCCTGGCCAACAGAAGTCAGGAAGATACGGTCGTCCCAGACAACCGGCGTCGCCCCCGCCGGGCCCGGCAAGGGCAAACGCCACCGCACATTCTTGGTGCGGCTCCAGGCCAGAGGCGGATTCGCTTCCTGGCTGATCCCGTTGCGCGTCGGCCCGCGCCAGGACGGCCAGGAATCGCCCCTGGCCGGACCGGAAGCCAGGCAGAACCCCAGGCAGGCCAGCAGCCATGCGACGCGACAGCAACGAAACCCGTAAGGGCTAGGCAAGCAAAGGCTCATCCATCCTCTCCTCTCATAACGGCTGCCTGGCGCGAACGGGTCGCGTACCGATCGTGCGAGATTTCTGGCCGGGCCCCGCCGATCTGCCACGGCCCGCAGGCCGGGTGGAAGAGCGGAAGCCGAGCTGGGAACAGTGTCGGGGATGCCGTGGCACGCGTCAAGCAAGCTTCAGCGCAGCGGTCTCCTGGCCGAAGGGGTCGGGAGTCTTTTTCGCAATCACCGGCACTGTGAATCGATCCGCGGCAGGCGCGAAAAAGACTCCCGACCCCGTTGCGGACACCCGACCCCGTCGCGGACAGCCGAACCTGCCGATGCTGTCGTGAGCGGCAGGCGGTTCCCACTTATTGTTGAAGCGCCCCGGCCTGATTACAATCGCGCTGGAGGCGGGCCTTCGGGCGGGGAACGCTTCGCACCGCGGCTTGCCCTGGCAGGGCCATCGATCTTGGACCCTACGTTTGATGAAAATCACCACCATTCCCCAGGTCTATCGCAACGTGAACCGCTGGGGAGAAATCCTCACGGTGCTCAGCAAATACGGCCTCGCCGACTGGCTGAGCCGTTTTGATCTGGAGTTCGTCAAGGGCTGGCTGAAGGACCGCGACGGCGAGGCACTCGCCAGGCAAACTCGCGAGACGCGGATTCGCCTGGCCCTGAGCGAACTGGGACCCACCTTCATCAAGCTGGGCCAGATCCTCAGCACCCGCCCGGACGTGATCGGCGTGGTGCTGGCCGAGGAACTGGAGAAACTGCAGGCCGACGTTCCTGCCGACCCACCGGAGGTCGTGCGGCGGATCATCGCCCAGGAGCTGGGGCAGCCGGTCGAGGAACTGTTTGTGGAATTCGAGGACCAGCCCCTGGCCTCCGCCTCGATCGGCCAGGTCCACCGAGCTCGACTCTCTACCGGCGAAGCGGTGGTCGTCAAGGTCCAGCACGCGGGCATCGAGGACAAGATCAGCGTCGATCTGGAAATCCTCAGCGGGCTGGCCCAGATGGCCGAACGCATTCCTGAGTTTGTCAATTACCGCCCGCGGGCGACCGTTGCCGAATTCCAACGTGTGCTGCGACGCGAACTCGACTTCGGCCGCGAAGAACGCAACATGCAGCAATTCCATCGCGACTTCGCCAACAACCCGTCGGTCAAAATACCGCTGGTCTACGTCGATTTGTCCACCTCCCGCGTGTTGACCATGGAACGCGTGGAGGGAATCAAGTTGACCGACAGCCACCGGGTGGCTGCCGCCGGTTTTGAACTGGACCAGGTGGCGCGGCACGGTGCCGAACTGTACCTGGAAATGATTTTCACGCACGGGATCTACCATGCCGATCCGCACCCCGGCAACCTGGTGCTTTTGGAAGGCAACGTCATCGGCCTGCTGGACTACGGGATGGTGGGCCGCATCGACGAACCGCTGCGCGAGGACATGGAAGACATGCTGATGGCGATCATCCGCCAGGACGATACGATGCTGACGTCGGTGATTATGCGGATCGGCGATACGCCGCTGGACCTGGACGAAAACGCCCTCCGCGGCGAACTGGCCGACTTTGTCTCCCACTACGGCAACCAGCCCCTGGCGACCTTCCAGCTGGCCAGTGCCTTAAATGAAATGATGGAAATCATCCGCCGTTTCCAGATTATGCTGCCGGCCCAAATCGCTCTGCTGCTGAAAACGCTGGTGATGCTGGAAGGCACCGCTCGGACCCTGAACCCGGAATTCAGCCTGATCGATGTGATGGCCCCGTTTCAGCGGAAGCTGCTGCGGCGACGCCTTTCGCCAGCCAGACGCATGAAAAAATTTCGCCGCCTTCTGTTCGAAATGGAACAGCTGATCTCCCTGCTGCCGCGGCGGATAAACGCCATTCTGGCTCAGGTGCAAAGCGGCAAGTTCGACGTCCACCTGGACCATCGAGGCCTGGAACCGTCAGTCAACCGGCTGGTCTTGGGCATGCTGGCCAGCGCCCTGTTCCTGGGCTCGTCCATGATGATGACACACAAAGTGTGGCCCGTGCTGTTTGAAAAGATTTCCGTGACAGGCGCCCTGGGCTGCTTCGTCAGCCTCCTGTTGGGCCTGCGGCTCCTGTTGGCCATCAACAAGTCCGGACACCTGGACCGCCGCGACTGAAGACAAGACGCGGGGGTCCGCCACGGCCTGGGAAACCGCCGCCGCCGCCGGCGGGGCTTCTACCCCCAGCAGGCAATCGGGGGCCACGGGGCCCTGCGTGGCCTGGCCGCCCAGGCCCATCAGGGCCGACTGCTCGCGCAAAACCAGCTCGATCCGCCGGTTCAAATCGTCCAACTGCCGCAACAGGTCGTCCTGGCGGATCTCAATCTCGTCCAACAGCGTGTTGCGGTCAGGGATTTCCGACATGGGGCACACGGCTCGTCCGGCGGTGGCATCGCAGATACCCTCGTACGATCGGCCCGTGGGGGGGGAGGAGTTCAACCGACTTGCTGGCATGGGGGGCCGGGATCGGCAGGCATGTCGAGCTATGGCGTTTTTCCCAATCCTGCCGCCGCGAATTTGCCGTCCAGGTAGAGGCCGCCGACCGCCATGTTTCCTCAAATTGTGCCGAATATTCGAGCGGCGAGGATCATGCTGCCCTCCCGCAACAGCGGCCAGCCACGCGAAAGGCCCCGGCGGTACGGCTGGACACGTCGCATCCGCCTACGTTAATATTTTCGGTTTGGACAGGTTTTCCCATCCGCAAAGGAGGAAACGTGGTTAAGCTGACCGTACGGGACAAAGAGTCGATTCAAGAGGCCGTCCGCCGCTTTCGCAAGCTGGTCGAGCGAAGTGGGGTCAAGAAAGAAATGCGGCGACGCGAATATTATGAAAAGCCGAGTGAGGTCAAGCGTCGTGCCAAGCTGCGGGCTGAGCGGCGTAATCGACGCAACCGGCTGATGGCCCAAGGCAAGGTATGACCCGCCGGCGAGGTTGCCTCCGCCGGCCTCTTACTTCTTCTCTTGCTTCAAGAGTTCTGGCAGCCTCAGGACCAACTGGCGAATCTCGTCACGGACACGCCGGTAGTGCTGCAAACCTTCCGCGGGACTGCCCGCGGTCGCGGCCAACTTGGGCGGGTCGTCGAACGGCGCGTGCAGCACCGGGGTCCCCTGCCGAAACGCCGGGCAGTGTCGATCGGCATGCCCGCAAACCGTCACGACGCAATCCCACTGGATGTCTGCCAGTTCGTCCACGGTCTTGGAATACTGAGCGCTAAGATCGACGCCGGCTTCCGCCATCACGGCCACGGCGTGGGGATTCATCCCGTGTGGTTCGATCCCGGCCGAATAGGCCTCCAGCTGGTCGGGCAGCAGGGCTTTCGCCCAACCTTCGGCCATCTGGCTGCGGCACGAGTTCCCGGTGCAGAGGAACAGGACTTTTCGCTTGCGGTGGCTCATCAGCAGTCCGAGGACCGGTCGCCGTATCCTTCCGGATGGGCTTGATGCCAATCCCAGGCCGTCTGCACGATCTGGCGCAGGGTCGGATAGTTGGGCTGCCAGCCCAGCTGGCGAGTGATCGCGTCGCTACTGGCTACCAGTTCCGGCGGGTCCCCCGCACGGCGTGGCCCCACCTGGAAAGGAATCTCACAACCGGACACTTCCGAGGCCGTTTGGATGACCTGCCGGACACTGAATCCTGCCCCGTTGCCCAGGTTGAAGGTGCAGCTTCCTTTGTCCAGCGATTGTAAGGCCAGGATATGCGCGTCGGCCAGGTCGGCGATGTGGATGTAATCGCGGACGCAGGTCCCATCGGGGGTGGGATAGTCATCACCAAAGACGGTGATTTTGTCCCGTTTTCCCTGGGCCACCTGGAGCACGAGGGGGATCAGGTGCGTTTCGGGATCGTGGTCCTCGCCCCGCTGCTCGGTCGCGCCGGCGGCATTGAAATAACGCAGGGCCGCGTACCGCAACCCGCAGGTGCGATCCAGCCAGGAGAGGATCCGTTCCAGGATGTATTTCGATTCGCCGTAAGGGCTGCCCGGCACAATCGCTTCGTTTTCGTCGATAGGGATTCGGGACGGCTGGTCGAACAGGTTGGCCGTTGACGAGAGGATAAATTTCCGCACGCCCCGCTGCACCGCGACGCTCAGCAGATTCACCCCGTTGACCACGTTATCGCCCAGGTAGAGGAACGGCTGCTGCATCGATTCGCCAACCAGGGTCTTGGAGGCAAAGTGCATGATGGCTTGGACCGGATGAGCGTCGAAGAGGGACTCGATAGCCTGTCGATCCGCCAGGTCCCCTTCCACGAAGGTGGCAGCGGGATGCACCGCCGCGCGGTGGCCCATGGAGAGGTTATCCAGGACGACGACGTCGTAGCCGGCCTCGATCAGCCGTTCGACGGCGACACTGCCGATGTATCCGGCCCCGCCGGTCACCAGGATCGTGTCAGGCATGGGTCTGTCCTTGTTTAAGGTTCGGGATCTGTCTTGGTGGGGCGTCCATTTTTTGCCCGTTGCCGAGTGGGCCGCCGGCCCCCCCTCCCCGCGGCGAGCGGGTTTTCCGATGATATGAACATGCAAGAACCATCCTCACAAGA
>WVZU01000307.1 GCA_011772275.1 Planctomycetales bacterium
CTGTGCGGGGGGCCGCCGGCAACGGCGGTCCCTACCGCGATAGTCTTTCGCGATCCAATTGCGATCTGCGTCAGGAAAACCCTTTCAGGGGGCTTCGCCGGGGTCAGGCTTGGGATTCGGGATTCAGGTGAGATAGCCTTCTGGCGGTTCGGCGGATTTCCCGCCGGCTGCCAGGATCGTCCCGGATGCCGCGGCCGCCAAGAATCCAACTCTCAGGCGCCAACCACCAGAGGCACATGACCGATCTGCCACAGGGGCGGTGTAGGACGGCGGCATTTGGCGTCACGGGTGGAAATCGCCCCCGTTTCTCCTTCCAGCCGGGTGGGGAATTTCGTGCCCGCAGGGCCAGGCAGGGCCACGAACCGGATCGTCCCGCGGGTACTCTACCAGCGGGTGTCGCGACACCTGTAACTAAGGATAAGTAGGGGTTTGTACCGGTTCGCGCGGGCACCCAGAGGGGTGCAGAAGTGCCGACCGCTTAACGTTTTACCAAGCGTGGCTGGGACTTACGCAAATCGCCTTTTTTCGCTCGACAGTCCGGTACTCTAACCCATTGAGCTATGGCCCCTCGCATGGGCGAAGGTGGAGATGATCGCCAGCCCCGCGGCCGGAGCAAGATCAGGGCGGACCGCCTTCGGTCGCGGCCGCCAAGCAGGGGAGGGGTGCCGGAGTCGCCGGCCGGCCCAGGAAACGGTAAATATGTACCTATCCCCTTTTCGTTCTGTCGGAGGGTGCGGGCCCTGTAGCCGGCCTCTGTGAGGCCGGAGGGTGCGGGCCCTGTAGCCGGCCTCTGCGAGGCCGGAGGGTGCGCACCTCACAGAGCCCGCCTACAGGTCTTGAAACCAGCGGTCATTGCCAGGACATGGCAAACAAGAGCCATAAAAAGCCCGCGCCCTCTTTTTTTCTCCGATGGTTGATTTACGAAGGGAAAGGCACACAGNNCGGCCCCTCGCGCGGGCGAAGGTGTAGATGATCGCCAGCCCCGCGGCCTGAGCAAGATCAGGCCGGACCGCCCCCGCCACGGCCGCCAAGCAGGGTAGGGGGCCGGAGTCGCTGCCTGGCCCCTTGCTGTCGCCCGCCCCTGCGATGCTCCTTGCGTGGCCGTGGAAGGCATAGGCCCCGGGGCTCAAGGACCGAGCTTGCAGCGAGCTACAGATCAGGATCAGCAGTTGTTCTAGCTCACAAGACTTAATTCATTGTCAAGACCTGACCCCAGGCGTCCCCCGTGAGCAGGGACGCGCTACAGCCAGTCGTCCACTTTCAAGCCAGGAATTTGCCGGAAGTCACGCAGATTCCTCGAGAGCAACGTTGCATCGTGGACCAGCACAATGCTCGCGATTTTTAAGTCCATCGTCCCGACCCGGACACGCTGACGTCGTAAATCCTGAAAAACGTCGGCCGAACTCGCGTCCCACTGCAGTACGTGCCAAGCCGCGAAGAACTCAATCCGCCGTCCAAGACGCTGGTAAGCGACGATTTGCTGATGCGGATCGCGTAGGCGGTGGATTTGAGCAAGCCATCCGCGAAACTGCTCCTCCGCTGAGATAATCGTCGTTGCAGTCTCTTCGGCCGCCTCCTCCAGACGTTTGGCTAAAGTTAGACCAACCGGCGACGCCACATCGAGTTCTACTAGATGGTCCGTGTCAAGGACAAGCATTTCAGGAGTCGTCTTCCCGATCCTGCTGGCGGATCTCGCGGCCCAGTCGAATCATTTCCTCAAAACCGGGATCGTCTTTTGAGATGCCCACGGTTGTGCGCCAGTCCGTCGTGACATGCTGGCTCACCAGCCGTTGCTTGACATCGGCCATGTCGTGTTCCAGGGCATTGACGCGTTGTTCGAGATCGGTCGACATGTCATTCTCCGATTTCTTACGGATCACATCTATCGCTTCCATTTTAGTCTGGTCAAGATTTGCCGCAAATACCGGCGATCATGGCCGTTGGGGACTGCCTTTGTTTGATCAAAGGCAGCTCGACAAAAAAAGGGCAGGCCGTGCTCCCATGGCGGGAAACACGGCCTGCCTTATACCACGTGCGGCCACGCCTTTCGCCGGTGGTTACTTATTGCGACCGCACGTCATTCTCCCACCCGATTCTCCCAGCCGCCACGCTGGCAGGTGCGTTGGGGGGGCTTCGCCGGGGTTAGGCCTTGTGTTCGGTTTTCAGGCGGGATCGAGTTTGTTGGTTTGGCGGATTTCCTGCCTGCTGGCAGGATCGTCCCAGCTGCCGCGGCCGCCTGGAATCCAACTCCCAGGCGCGGATGGGGATCAGCAGCAGGTTGAGCTCACAAGACTTAGATAGTCAGGACAGCAAAGTCGAACAGCCACTGGATCGAAATCCGGCGGATCCCATCCGGCTGCGCGGCGTATTAAAATTGATGGCTGCGCTGGGGTCAGGGCTGCGCTGGGGTCAGGCCGTGTGTTCGGTTTTCAGGCGAGATCGACGCTGGCGGTTCGGCGGATTTGCCGCCTACTGCCAGGATCATCCCGGCTGCCGCGGCCGCCTAGAAGCCAATTCTCAGGCGCAGATCGGCATCAGCAAGACGGTTGAGGTCGGAGGACTTAGACAGTCGGGACAGCAAAGTCGAACCGCCGCTCGATCGAAATCCTGCCGCCAAGGTGGACAAAGTTTTTTTGCTGCCGATCGTCCCGTCTCGCTTCCCCGAAGCCGAGGTCGGGGATCGTCCGCATCGAGGCGGACATTGNNCGAGGCGGACATTGGAAGACCGCTTACCACTCAAGAGCGGACGTTTGCCGAGGTTGCTCGGGAGGTCCGCGTTTGACCCGTTCCGGGCCTTCATGTCCGAAGGCCAATCAACTTCGAACCGCTGGTTCCTATCCCCTTTCGTCCCCTGCTCCCGCTGCTGCCATCTTTTTCAGAGTCACGCGATCCACCTTGCCTGTAGCATTGAGGGGCATCTCGTCGAGGATTATGACCTCTTCTGGCGCCTTGTAACCGATGCGCATTCGGGCGAACTGGATCAGGTCCTGCATTGTGGGCGGCTTTGCCCCCTTATCCAATGTGACGTAAGCGCGCACGTTTTCGCCGTGCATGCGACTTTGCACGCCAACCACGCCAGCACTGGCCACGGTATCGTGTTCCAGCAGCGCAGCTTCCACCTCTTGTGGGCAAATGTTCGAGCCGTCGTGAATGATGATCTGCTTCTGGCGGCCGTGGAACCAGAGGTAGCCGTCCTCGTCTGCGCTCATCACGTCGCCGGTATCCAACCATCCATTGACGACAGTTTCCTCGGTCGCCTCGGGATTGTTCCAGTAGGCGACCATATTGCCAGGAAATTTGATCCAAAGACGCCCGTCCACTCCGGTCGGCACCTCCTGCCCGTCCTTGTCGCGCAATGAGGCTTGGTAGCCGGGTGCGACGGGTCCAACAGAACCGATCTTCCGTGAGGCCGGCGGAGTAACTGTCGGAACACCGATCTCTGTCATCCC
>WVZU01000216.1:0-10264 GCA_011772275.1 Planctomycetales bacterium
GGGGCTGATCGGCCTTTCTCCATGATTTTTTTGATCGATAATTTCGATTCCTTCACGTACAACCTTGTACAGCGCCTGGGCGAGCTCGATCCGCAGTTAGAGATCGTCGTGCGTCGCAATGACGAGATTACGGTTGAGCAAATCGAGCGGTTGCGGCCCAGCCACGTGATCATTTCCCCTGGACCCTGCACGCCCAACGAGGCCGGCATCTCTGTGGCTGCCGTGCGATGCCTGGCTGGGAAGGTACCCCTGTTGGGCGTCTGTCTGGGTCACCAGTCGATTGGTCAGGCGTTCGGGGCGAACATTGTCCGAGCCGACCGGCTGATGCACGGCAAGACCGATTCGATTTATCACGACCAGCGAGTCCTTTTTGCCGGGCTGCCGAATCCGCTGACGGCCACCCGCTACCATAGCTTGATTATTGAGCCGAAGTCGTTGAGCGACGTGTTTGAAGTCAGCGCCTGGTCGGACGCGCCCGACGGTACTCGTGAAATCATGGGAATTCGGCACCGCACCTTGCCGGTGTTCGGCCTGCAGTTTCACCCGGAAAGTTTTCTCACGGAAAACGGCACTCAGCTGCTGAAAAACTTCCTGGCCGTTTCGTAGTTGGCCCCTGCCAGATTTTTTGGATGGGGGTTGAGGCAGGGGCATGCGTGATGTGGGGTGTGGGATGCCATCTCTGGAACCTTGATACGGAACCCGCCGCCGATGATCTCTGCAGAACAGGCCCTGCAGCTTGTCCTGGACGCCGCTCAACCACGACCGCCGGCCCGCGTGTCGCTGGCCGAGTCGCTGGGCCGGGTCCTGGGCGAGGACGTGGCCAGCGATGTCGACTCGCCACCGCACGACAAGTCGCTGGTGGACGGGTATGCGGTCAGCGCGGGTGCTTTTGGGGGTCGAGCGGAAAATCGGTTGGTGGAACTGGCGGTCATCGCACAGATCGCCGCCGGCGAAATGCCCGTCGGCAAAGTTGCCCGCAGCACCGCCGTCCGTGTCATGACCGGCGCGCCGATTCCTGAGGGGGCCGATGCGGTGGTGATGGTCGAGCAGGCAGAGTGGCAGGACGATCCGGCCGGGCCCCTGGGCGTGGTACGCTTTCCCCAAGGTATCCAAGTCACCGCCGGACAAAATATCATGCGACGCGGCGCTTCCCTCCGCCGCGGCCAGGTGGTGCTCGATTGCGGCATTTCCATTCTCCCAGCGCAGATCGGCCTGTTGGCCGAGGTTGGACGAGCGGATGTGGCGGTGGTGCCGCCGCCGCAGGTGGCCGTGCTGCCCACCGGCGACGAACTGGTCGATGTCGGATTTGTGCCGGGACCGGGCAAGATTCGCAACAGCAACGGACCCATGCTGATTTCCCTGGCTCGACAGGCTGGCGCCGTGGTCCGCGACCTGGGCGTGGGGCGCGACGACTACCCGCAACTTGCGGCGCTGGTCCACCAAGGCCTGCATGCCGACATCTTGATCACCGCCGGTGGCGTCTCGGCGGGCGTCCGGGACCTGGTCCCCCAAGTGCTCCGCAAAGCGGGGGTTGCTCAGGTGTTTCACAAGGTGCGCCTCAAACCGGGGAAGCCGTTGTGGTTTGGGGTTCGTCGAGCGGGTGTTGAGGATCAGGGCGAAGCGGCGTCGACGCTGGTCTTCGGACTGCCCGGCAACCCCGTCAGTAGCTTTGTCTGCTTTCATCTGTTCGTCGCCCCCGCGATCGCTCGACTGGCCGGTCACCCCCGGCCGACAGCGATGCGGGTGATGGGCAGGTTAAGCGATCCTTTTCAACAGGGTGCCGATCGCGCGACGTACCACCCGGCATGGATGGAACATGGCGATCCGCATGCGGTGCGGCTGATCCCCTGGCGGGGATCGGCCGATTTGCGGGCACTGGTCGATGCCAATGCCCTGGCGGTCTTCCCCGCCGAAAACCGCTCGTACCAGCCGGGGGACCCGGTCGAATGCCTGCTGTTGCCGGCCGGGCAAAATTCCATCTGGTCTGACCAGGCCGTTCGCCGTACGCTTTAGTTCCAGATACGATGCTCGATCGTCGTCGCAGTACCTGAAACAGCGGCGGCCCAGCGAAGCGCAGCGGCTAGGCGGGAACCAGCCGAGCGGAGTTTGGGGATCGCCGTTCCGAAAACGGGCCTCGCACCTTGGCAGCCTCGCAGCGTTTCTACCTATCCCTATCTTCCGTTACCGTTACGAATCTTTTTTTGATGAGCACGGCGACCGGCAGAACGAGCGTGGACGGTGAGCGGAAGGCTTTGCAATCCGGCGGCTTGCAGCCTGCCGGCAGGGACACCCTCGCCGGCTCCCGCACGACCGTCGGGCTCGGCCTGCTGGGCAGCCTGACCTTCTGGATGTCGCAACCGCCCCTTGACTGGGGGCCGCTGGGCTGGGTGGCCCCCGTGTTCTGGCTGCTGTTGATCCGGCAGCCGCGGTTGAGCGGTTGGCGGCCGTATGGGGTATTGTACCTGGTGGGCGTCGTCTACTGGGGCGCCTCGACCTATTGGTTGACCTTGCCCCACTGGTCGGCCGCGCTGGGCTGGGTGGCCATGTTCTTGTACCTGGCCTGCTACGTCCCGCTGTTCGTGGGGCTCTCGCGCGTGGCCGTGCACCGCCTGGCGGTGCCGTTGATCGTCGCCGCGCCCGTCGTCTGGACGGGGCTGGAACTGGTCCGCGCCCATTTCGCCACAGGTTTCCTGATGGCCGCCCTGGCCCATACGCAGTATCGCTGGATCGGTTTGATCCAGGTCAGCGATCTGGTGGGCGCTTATGGACTCAGCTTTTTGATGATGTTTATCTCGGCCTGCCTCACGATGTCGTTGCCCGGTAGCCTGATGGGGATGGGAGGGCGGCCCGCGCCGCGGTGGCCGCTGGCGGCCGGGGCCGCCGCGCTGATCGCGGCACTGGCGTACGGCCACTTTCGCACGGTCGACCATCCGACACGCGCGGGACCCAAGGTGGCCTTGATCCAGGGCAGTATCGACACGGTGTTTGGCGGTGATCCGCTGCGGCAGCGGACGGCAATTTATCGACAGTACATCAATCTCTCCCGCCAGGCACTCCACCGCGACCCTGGCCTCGACCTGCTGGTATGGCCCGAGTCGATGTATATCGTGCCGCTGGTGTTGATCGACGAAGGGGCGTTTCTGCCGGAGGAACAACTGGTCCAAGGGTTCCACTTCCCACCCGCCGAAGCCGCGGCCTACCAGTCGGAAAAGCGGCTGCCGGAGGCCATTGATGAATGGCGCGCCGTGGGTCGAGCGTGGTTTTCGCAAACGGCCGCGACCATTGCCGAAGCGGCCGCCGCGGGCCGGAAAGATTCCTCGTCCACAAACAAGCCCGCGTTGTTATTGGGGCTCGATTGCGAACACTACCGGCCCGGCGGGCTGGATCGCTTCAATACGTCCCTCTACCTGAACCCCCAGGGAGAAGTGATCGACTATTACCACAAAATGCACCCGGTCATGTTTGGCGAATACGTACCGCTGGGGAACTGGTTTCCCGCTCTGTACCGCCTGACCCCTCTGTCCGGCGGACTGACGGCCGGATCGGAACCCAAGGCCTATGAGATTGCCGGCGCCCGTTTGACCCCCAACATCTGCTACGAGACGATCCTGCCGCATGTGATCCGCCGGCAGGTGGCCAGCTTGCGGGACGAAGGCCGCGAACCAGATATCCTGATCACGCAGACCAACGACGGCTGGTTCTGGGGGTCCGCGGCGCTGGACATGCACTTGATTTGCGGCGTGTTCCGGGCGGTCGAGTGTCGCAAGCCGCTGCTGATCGCCGCCAATACCGGCATCTCGGCTCATATCGATGCCGACGGCCGTATTCTGGCGCACGGACCACGGCGAGAAACCGATACCCTCATCGTCCGCCCCCAGATCGATGCCCGGCTGAGCGGCTACGTGCTTGCCGGCGATTGGTTCGCCTGGCTGTGTGCCGCCTCCTCCGCCGGCCTGGCCCTGGTGGGATGGAAAGGCTGGAAACGCTGAGGGGGGCTGGAAACGCTGAGCGGCCTTCGCCGCGATCGCCGGAATGTTCTCCGAAACAAGGGGAGCCGGCACCGGGGCTCCTTTTCCAAGCGAAAGAGGGGCTCTTTGCCAAGCGGAAGAGGGAGACAGACCAGAACCGTACCTGGCCCCTGAGCGGGCACCCGCTTGCAGCGGATTGGCAAACCAGGGTGTGGGTCCAGAACGGCCTGGGAGAGTGCCTGGCGATCAAAGCGGCCGCGCCCGAATCCACCCTCTCGTTGCGAGGAGAAGGTCAACTGGAGAACACGTTTTGGAAGCTGCGTCGCCCGCCGGGTGAGCTTGCCACAACTGGTTCAGGCACAGGGGGTTAGCCGCCCTTAATTTGACACGCGCAAGCGGCCGTAACTATACTGAAAGTGTTCGTATCGTTACGCGACCCGTGCAGCCGCGGCCAGGTGGGTTGGGCAGTCTTCCGGGCGAACGGAAGTCTTTTCGCCAGGGGGAACTGCGCCTGCGGCCCATCGCCCGGCGGGTTTGGCGGCCGGGCGCCGCGCTAGTAAGGAGCCGGTTCTATGAATGTTGTGGGCAAAATCTTTGTGTTTCTGGTGTTTGTGATGAGCGTGGTGTTCAGCGCGTTTTCCGTGATGGTTTATGCCACGCACCAGAACTGGAGAGACGAGATTTTGCGAACCGAACCAGGAGCGGATGGCAAGCCGGGCTGGAAAAAGCAACTGGAATTCCAGGAAGATCAGAAAAAGCAGGCCCAAGCGGAACTTAATGACCTGAGAGACGAACTCAAAGCAGAACGTGTCGCCAAGCGGCAACAGGTTGCCAAGCTGGAGCAGGAAAAGGAACGGCTACTGGCAGAAACCGGCAACCTGGCAAAACAAAACGAAGAGCAAGAAAAAAATCTGACCAAGGCCCTGGACGACATCAAAAACGCCGATGAGCTGTTGGAAAATGCGCGGACAGAAGGGAACGACTTGCGTGAGCAGATTCGCAAAGCGCGGGAAGAGATTGCGGGCAAGTACGATACGCTGCTGGAAGTGCGCGAGCAATTGCATCAAAATCTGGGACAGATTGCCCTGCTGGAAGAACGCAACAAGCAGCTAAACGAGGCCGTCGGTCAGGCGGAGGCCTGGCTGAAAAAGTTCGGTGTGAATAAGGAAACCCCCCTGGACTCGATCGAGCCGCTGGTCGAAGGGCGGGTGACACGAGTCAAAAAGGTCACCGATGACGTTTTTGTGGAAGTTACCATTGGCAGTGACGATGGGCTCCGCAAAGGCCATCAGCTGGAGGTATACCGCGGCGGGACTTACGTGGGGCGAATCGACATTATCAAAGCCTATCCCGACCGTGCCGTCGGCCGGGTCGACCGCCAATACCAGCAGATGCTGATCCAGGCTCGCGATCGAGTCAAAGCGCGGCGGAGCCTGACGCTCACCGCCGGCTGAAGTCGCGTCGGCGACCAGGTCGAACTGGCAGCGGAAGGCAGCGGGAGGCGGCAGGCAGAGCAAGGCAGATGGGGGCCGGGCGGGCCAGACTTGGGCCGCGGCCGCCGAGAAATTTTTTAGAAATTTTGGGCTGAGGAGTTCCCGCGGTGGCAGAAGAAAAAGAGCAAAACGGACAAGAGGGTGCCGTCCAGAAGCAAAAGGCTAGCGTCTATACCATGATGCTGATCTGCTCGTTTCTTGCCCTGGTTCTGGCCTGCTTGCTGATGTACCTCGAACTGCGGCGGTACGATTTCGATATGGAAGCGGAAAAGTACAAAAGCTCCAGCGCGGCTCAGATCGTGGCGAACTCCCCGTTTTTGGGCTAGCTGCTAGCATCCCCCTTTCTGTATTCTCTGGACCCGGTTCCGGCACGGGCCAAACTTCGGCCGTGTGGGGTCGACCGGACCAGGTTTCGCGTCTTTGGTTCGGGGTCGAACCGATATCCAAACGAAAACCTGAACGAAAACACCCAACTGGTTTCGTGCAGGCGGAACCCTGCAGTTTCAAGCCCGAACTCTGACTGGCAAAGCGAGCAAGGATGCTCAACCGACTCTTCGGTCTCCTGACCACCGATCTGGCGATCGACCTGGGCACGGCCAATACGTTGATCAGCCTGGCCGGCGATGGCGTCGTGCTGAACGAGCCGTCCGTGGTGGCCATTGAACGTTCCGGACGCGTGCTGGCCGACGGTTGCGCCGTCGGCCACCTCGCTCGACAAATGCTGGGACGGGCCCCCGAGTCGATCCGCGTGGTCCGGCCGTTAAGTGAGGGCGTGATCCGGGACTTTCAGCTGTGCGAAACGATGTTGCGATATTTCATGCGGAAAGCTCAGCGGCAGAACTGGGGCGTCGGCCCTCGCGTGATCGTGACCGTGCCTGGCTGCATCACGCCGGTGGAGAAACGAGCAGTATACAACAGCGCGCTCCGCGCCGGCGCTCGACAGGTCTACCTGCTGCTGGAGAGCAAGGCGGCGGCCATCGGCGCGGGACTGCCGATCGCCGAACCGGTGGCCAACATGGTCTGCGACATCGGCGGCGGTACGACGGAGGTGGCGGTGATGAGCTTAGGGGACGTGGTCGCCAGCCATTCGATCCGGGTCGGTGGTGACCAGATGGACGCGGCCATCATCGACTATTTGAAAAAGCACTGCCAGCTGCGGATTGGGACCAGTGGAGCGGAGCGGTTGCGGATCGAACTGGGCAGCGCTTATCCCCTGGAAGAAGAAAAAACGGACGAAGTTTCCGGGGTCGACGTGATCAGCGGCCTGCCGCGGAAGGCGCAGATCACCAGCGAACAAGTCCGCGCCGCACTGGGGGACCCGTTGGCCCACATCATCGACGCCATCAAGGAGACGATCGACGGCTGCCAACCCGACCTGGCCGCCGACCTGGTGGAAAACGGGCTGGTCCTGACCGGCGGCGGTGCGCTGCTGAGGCGCTTGGACCGCTTTGTCGGCGAGCAGACGGGTTTGCCGTGTCGGGTCTCCCGCCATGCCCTGGAGGATGTGGCCCGCGGCAGCCAAATCTGCCTGGAACAGTTTGGCCGGTGGCGTGGTTTTCTGGAATCCAGCGACGACGATGTCCCCAGCCGAACCGCCTATTGACTGGCATCGCGTCGTCCCCGACGACCGTCTGCCTTTAGCTGCCGACTCCCGGCAACGCATCGCCTGGTTGTGTTTGGCCTTTGTGGGACTGGCCGGGCTCGTACTGGCCCGCTGCCTCTGGATCCACATCGACAGCGGGCCCGCCTACCGCGCAGCGGCCCTCCGTCCCAGCGAGATCCGTCAAGCGATCCCGGCCCGGCGGGGAACGATCCTTGACCGGCGGGGAGTGGTTTTGGCCGAGGATCGCCCCGTCGACGTGCTGACACTGCACTACCGCTGGCTGCAACAGCCGCCCGATCCCGGCTGGCTTAAAAGGCAGGCCCAGCAAAGCTTGTCTCCCTTGCGGCGCCGCGACCCGGCGGCCGTCGCCGAGGCCACAAAACGGGTGGCGGGCGAGATCCGACAGCTTCACCGGCGGCTGGCACGCGAGTGTGGGTTATCCGACCAGCAGTGGGAAAGCCGTCGACGTCATGTCCAGCAGGGTGTCGAGCGGACTGCCGCGGCAGTCAACCGGCGGCGGCGGACACGATACCAGCAAGACGTGGCCCCGACCGCTGGGCCCCACCGCGATGAGGGCCGCTGGTCGACGCTGCTGACCGACGCGATCAAGGCCCTCTTCACGCCCCCGGAACCGCTGCCGCCCCCCGCCGTGATCATCCGGGAAGAGACGCAGCATCACGTGATGTACCGCGGCGTCGACGTGGCGTGGAAAGAGCGAATTGAGCGATCGCCCGAAAAATACCCCGGCGTCCTCGTTCAGCAGCGGCGAATCCGGACCTATCCCCACGGTTCACTGGCCGCCCACCTGATCGGCTACGTGTCCCCCCAGGATCCGCCGGAGGCGAGCGGGCGGGCGGGTATTGAATTGGCAGGCCAAAGGCAGCTGGCCGGCCGGCCGGGCAGTGCCCTCCAGCAGGCCACCCCCGGCGGAGAGACCGCCGAACCAATTCTGGAAACGGCCGCCATCGACGGCCGCGATCTGGTGACGACGCTCGATTGGCGGTTGCAGGCGGTCGCCGAACGATTGTTGGACGATGCCTGCCGGCGGCGCGATATCCGCCAGCGCCGCCGCCACGCGTTGGGACAACCTCCGCTGCCGGCCGGCGGCAGTATGATCGTGGTCGATGTTTTTCGCGGAGAGATCCTGGCGATGGCCAGCGGGCCGCGGTTCGATCCGAACGACTTCGCCCAGGGAGATACCCCCAACGTCCGCCGCTGGCTGGCCGAACCGAATCGCGCCATGTTCGACCGGTCGATCCAGATGGCCATCCCGCCCGGCTCGGTCTTCAAGCCGGCGATGGCGATCGCGATGCTGGAGGCGGCCGACCTGGACCCCGCCGCTCCGTTGATTTGCCGCGGCTACCTGCAGACGCCCGACCGGCAGCGGTGCATGGTCTTCCGTCGCTACGGCATCGGACACGGCCCCACCCACCTGGCCGATGCCCTGGCGCAAAGTTGTAACGTCTATTTCTTCCACTATGCCGGCAAGATGGCTCCGGAAGCACTCACCCATTGGGCCATGCGATTCGGCTTCGGCCAGCGGACGGGTATCGATCTTCCGGCCGAGTCCGCGGCGAATCTGCCCACGCCTGGGGACGTCTTGGCGGGCCATCGTGCGGGCTGGCAAGAGGCCGATTCCCAGGCCCTGGCGATCGGCCAGGGTCGCCTGACCGCCACCCCCCTGCAAATCGTGCGGATGATGGCGGCCCTTGCCAACGGGGGTTCCTTGATCGTCCCGCGAGTGACCCGCGCGGAGGTCGCCTTGCGAGCCCTTCCGGACCTGCCGGCGACTTTGCAGGGGATGCGGATTCCCGGCTTGCGAGCCGCCAGTTTGGAGGCGGTGCGGGAGGGCCTCTTGCGGGTGGTAGACCACCCGGCCGGGACCGCGCATCGCACCGTCTTCATCGACGGGTTGCCCGTGGCGGGTAAGACGGGCACCGCGGAGGCCGGACCGGGGCAGGAAGACCATGCCTGGTTTGCCGGCTACGCCCCGGCCGACGATCCCCGCATCGCCCTGGTGGTGGTGCTGGAACATGCCGGGGATGGATCGGTCTCCGCCGGCCCGGCCGCTCGCCAATTGCTGCTGACCATCCGTCGCTTGGGCTACGTGGGCAAGCCGGTCACCCACCTTTCCCGGACGGAAGCAGGCAAAAAATAAACGGCCCACTCGCCAAAGCGAGCGGGCCGTTTTCACGACGTTTTCACTTGTTCGCCGCAGCGAACAAGGAACACACCGCGCGTGATTAACCACATCCGCAAGTCGCGGCAACACCGCACGTCGCGGCAGCGCCACAGCCGCAATGCGACCGGTGGCAGCAACGCACCTTGCGGCACTTCACTTTGCAGCACTTGGGCTTGCAGCAGCGAGGCTTGCAGCACTTGGGCTTGCAGCATCGGCTACGGCACTTCTTCGGACGGCAGCAGCTCGCTGCCTCACATCCACAACTCGGCTCGGCAGCACAACCGCAACCGTGATCGGCAGCCGCACCGCAATCAGCGGCCACGCCGCAGCTGTCACACGAGTCGCAACCGCCACAGCGATGACGATGGCAACGGACTTTCTTGCAGCAGCGGACCTTGCAGCAGCGGGTGCGCTTGGGCCGGCAGCAGCGGTGCGATCGAGCTTCGCAACCACAGCCAGCGGCGACGCCGCAATCGGCAGCCACACCACAATCGGCGGCTACACCACAGTCGCCGAAGCTGGTAAACAGGAAGTTGGCAGCTTCTGCTTCGGTGTTGCCCGCAGCAACGACCAGGCCGGCTACCAACAGCACGGAAAACAACGCGTGCAGTTTCATATCGTTCACTCCTTACTCGACCAAGCCAATTTCTAACGTGCGATGACGCTGAACGCGACGAGCGTTCCAATTGGACTTGTCGAAACACAAACCGTAAAAACCAATACTACCGGTTAATCACTAGCCAGTTACCACGATGGCGCCTGCTGGTGGTAAGCTCGCCGTTGTCGTAATCGTCGACCCCGCTCGCAAGGTTAAGCTGATCCAAATAAATTTACATCGCTATTTCGGAAACGCGGCCAGTCGTAGCCGAATTGAGGAAAAAACACGTCAACCGGTTGCGCCTGCCCCACGCCCTGGTCGATCTGTGCTTGCCAGGCTGGTTGTGCCGGTCTTGCCGAACGCCTCCGACGATTGCAAACGCTGACCGTGGTTCCACCCGCCGGCGGCTGCCTGCCGGAA
>WVZU01000216.1:10342-11590 GCA_011772275.1 Planctomycetales bacterium
AACGGCCCGCACGGCCGGCGGGCCGCCCGCAGGGGGAACGACCGGCGGGCCTGGCCCCGCGGACGAAATCTCCGCGGGGCCGGCGGAAGCTGCCAAAGACCGGCAGGGGTGTTGCTTGTCGCAATGCCGCTTGTGACGGATAATACCCCCATGCTCACCCCCCGCCCGCTCACCGCCTCCCTGCTCCTGCCCGCCCTGCTCGTGCCCGTCCTGCTCGCCTTGTCCCCCCTCCCCTTGTCGGCGGACCGGCAAGTAAAGCGGAGCCGGCCGCCGGCCCGCTGGGATTCTCACACGGAACGGTTGTTCCAGACCGATCCCCTGGAAATGCTAGAGGGCCCGCGGCCGGCCGGGGGTCCGACCCCATCCGGCAACACGGACGGTCCGGGCTCACCACCGGCCCCCAATCACCGCCCACCCGGCACCTTCGCCTGGTCGGACGTGGTCTCCGCCGCAGCGATCACCAACGAAATCAAGGATCTGAAGCTTGACGTCGCCGAAAACGTCCGGTCTCCCGCCGTATTCAAAGCGGGTGGAAACCGCAAGTTGCGCCGGCATTACAGCGTGATTGCCGTGATGTTCGGGATGGCGGCTGAATTTGACCAGGACGTCCGCTGGAAAGAGTTGGCTCCCGCAGCACGCGATAGTTTTGCCCGGGCCGCTCGTAATGCCAAAGCCGCAGATACGAATACTTTTCGCGAATGCAAGGACCGCAGCGAGGACCTCGACGAATTGATCCGCGGCGGCAGCGTCGAATTCGATCCGCCGCAGGAGAAGGTGCTTTGGAGCGACGTGTCCGAACGGCGGCCGCTGATGGACCGGCTGAAAGTAGCACACGAAACGCGATTGAAACCTTGGACGGCCAGCCAGGGCGAATTCGAAAAGAACTTACCCCAAATTCGGCACGAAGCGGAAATTCTCGCGGCTTTGGCCGAAGTGATCAAGCACGCTGAGTACGAATTTTACGACGACGACGTTTACGTCGAATACTGCACTGACATGCAACAGCAGGCAGCAGCCATTTCCCAGGCGGCGAAAGACAAGAACCTGGACGAGGCCCAACGGGCTGTCGGTGAAATTTCCAAGGTCTGCAGCGAGTGCCACGAAGGGTATCGCTGAACGGGTGAGGGTGTCGCGGCGGGGAGGTTTTCGTGGCGGAGAGGTCGACGCGGAAACCTGACGGCAAGACCTAATCGATCGCCTTGGCGGCCAGCGACCTGGCGGCCGAACGCGGCCGACCGTTTTGCGAAC
>WVZU01000216.1:11662-16225 GCA_011772275.1 Planctomycetales bacterium
ACCAAAAAGTTCGGCCAGCAGGTTGTCCATATTGCGTTCCAGGTCGCCAAAATGTCGAGCCCATTCGGCCGCCTCGGCCAGGCCCACATGCTCTTCGCTCTGCCACTTCATCGGATGGAACAACAACACGCTGAACGGCGTTACGAGGCGACGTTGGCAAGCGGCGAAGGGCCAGAGCGCCGCTGAGGAACATTCGCCAGTCACAATCCCGGTCGCCTGCAGGCGGCGGACCAGAATGATGGTCATCAGCGAAATCGCGCAGTAAGGACTGCCGCCCGGCGAATCAAAGTACAACGTGCATTCGCCTCCCTGCTCGATGCTCAACAGCCGGTCGCACAATTCATGTTCGTTGTCGGTTAAATCGCCGACAACCGCAATTTCAATCTGGCCTTGCTCTTCCTGCACAGCCGGGTCCATTTCTCGTTCGCGGGGACGCATCGTCATTCCTCATCAGCCAAAATATGGATCGCGGACCACTGGCCTTGGCTGCCAGCAGCCCCTACGTGATTTTAACAAAGGGGCAAACCGAATGGCCATCATTTCTGGGTGCCAATTCCCGATTTTTCCCCTTCCCCCAGGGGTGCGGGTCGTCAGGTAACGTATCTACCGATTATAACACGGCCCAGGCCAAGATGGACGCGAGCCTTTCCGCGTGATTTTCGCATGGGTATAATGGCGGCCGGAAGTCGTGGCACAGCGTGGCAACCTGGTTTCGTCCGGGCCCCGTCATGCTGCGGTGCTCGCCGCCAGACCAGCCTGCCAGGGCCCCGCCAGGGTCCCTGGCTCCCTCCGACCACTGGGCCGGTACGACGATGGGAATTCGATTCTATTGTCCGCAAGGGCACAAGCTGAATGTAAAGTCTTTCCTGGCTGGGAAAACGGGCTACTGCCCCCATTGTAATGCCCGGGTCGAGATCCCGCTGGAGTCGACCCGGCAGAGCTCGCGGATCGGCAAGGCCAGCCCCGGGAGTGCCCACAAGGAACCGCTGGACGACGTCCCGCTTGCCGAGGTGGTCACTCTTCCGCGGCCGGAGCGAGACTTGCCGGTGGCCAGGCTGGTCCTGCCGCCGACCGCCGACGGTCCCCAGGCGGCCGCCACGCAAACCCCCTCGCCCGCTGCAGCCGCAACCCAGCCCGCCGCATCCCAGCCAGCCACAGGTCAGCCGGTCGCAGCTCAGCCTGTCGCAGGTCAGCCTGTTGCAGGTCAGCCTGTCGTAGCTCAACCCGCCGCAGGTCAGCCTGTTGCAGCTCAGCCTGTCGCAGGCCAACCTGGTGAGGTGGCCTCGGTGCCCGCTGCCGGCGCTGTGGAGCGAAGCGCGGTAGCGGGTCCCGATCCGATTGCCGAGGCCCCGCGGGCGGTCTGGTACGTGCGGCCGGCGGCGGGTGGCCAATACGGTCCGGCCGCTGCGGATGTGATGCGCCAGTGGTTGGACGAGTGTCGCGTGGCCGCCGACTCGTTGGTTTGGCGGGAAGGCTGGCCCGAGTGGCGATCGGCCGCCGAGACATTTCCCGAATTTACTGGCTAACCTTCAATCTGGCAGGATCGCGATGAAGAAAATCATTCGGATGGGATGTGCGTTGGGGCTCGCGCTGGGGATCGCCGCGTGGGGGGGCCCTGAGGGGATCGCCGAGGATGTTCCGCCGGTGCGGCTGTCCGACGGTCGTTTGCAACTGACCCCGCCGGCGGACTGGACGCCCAAAAAACCCAAGTTTGCCGGCATCGTGGACTACGAGTTTTCGGTAGCGGCTGTCGAAGGTGAGCCCGGGCCTGCGCGGGTGATCATCGGCGGGGCCGGCGGCGGCCTGGAGGCGAACCAGCGTCGTTGGCTGGCTCAGTACCGTCAGCCCGACGGGGCCCGCAGCGAGGATCGGGCCAAAATCCAGAAAAAAACGCTTGCCGACTGCACGGTTCATCTGCTGGATGTGGCGGGGACCTACCAGGCGCCCCCTTTTGATCCCGGCGGCGGCGGGCCGCGCGAGAATTACCGGCTGCTGGCGGCGGTGATCGACGCGGGAAAGCTGGGCAGCTACTACGTCAAGTTCTACGGGCCGGCGCCAACTATCGCCAGGCAGGAAGGGGCGTTTCACGCCATGATAAAAAGCCTGCACAAGAAAGAATGAGGGAAACCCGGCCGCTGCAGCCCAGATCACCCCCCCATCGCAAACCAACCGGTCTTCGGACGCACCAAGCGAAACGGTAACACGTTAGCGGATTGCAGTACACAGAAGGGTGCCACAACAGGTTTTGAACAGAAGGGAACAGAAAAAACGGAGCTCTGTTTTCTCGGTATCCTCCGCTTCAAGATGGATATTATTTGGCAGCAATTTGTGGTTTTGGTAGGGGTGGCAGTTGCACGGCCTGCAGTCTATAGGGAATCTTTTTTCACCATGATCCACTTGCCATCAGGTGGCCACTAAACGGAGAAGGCTGAGTACACTGAGCTCGGTTGCCTCTGCGGCCTCCTGTTCAGAGAATCCCATGCGGCGACACGTGGTCGCTGCCATCGGCTAAGGTGTTAATCGAAATGAAGATTCGCCAGTTTCTGGAATACCACGGGATCGCTACCAATCCGTTTGCCGAAGAGGACGCACAGACGGATCCGGTCTTTAAGGATCACTGCCTCAAGCAGATCTATCATCCGGCCTGGGACAAGATTTACGGCGATCCTGCCGATCCGGCCACCTCGTTGGTTTTCGGCGAAAAAGGGGCCGGCAAAACGGCGTTGCGGCTGCAGATCCGAGCGCACCTGGAAGACCACAATCAAGCGCACCCTGAGCGGCGGGTGTTCGTGATCGAGTACGACGATTTCAACCCGTTCCTCGACCGGTTTCGCGAGACATTCAGTTCGCGCCGCCGCAAAGCCAAACGCGTGCTGGCCGAATGGAAACTGTGGGACCACATGGACAGTATCCTCTCGCTGGGCGTGACCCGGCTGATCGACCAGATTTTGCAAGTCCGTTCGCCGCACGGGCAGCCAACCGATCTCGCGCCCCAGGACGTTGCCAAACTGGATCGCCACCAGGCGCGTGACCTGATGCTGCTGGCGGCCTGCTACGACAGTTCAACCGCCGAAACGTTCTTGGGCCGCTGGCACCGATTGCGACGTAAGGTGAAGTTTCGCACACTGCCCACCTATGCAGACGTGGCGTTCGGTCTGCTGGCGACAGGCCTCGTCCTGGGCTGGATCGTTTACTTTTCGATGTGGGAGTGGCTGGCAACGCCCTGGCCCTACCTGGCGGTGGCAGTCTCCTGGTTGCCCCACCTGGCCCGCTGCTGGAAGTGGTTCTGGAGGGCGCGCAGCATGGTGCGGCATGTGCGAGTGGGCAATCACGAGCTGAATCCGCTGCGCAAGGTGCTGATGCGCTTCACGCCAGCTCAGATTTCCGGACAGCCCTTGCCGAACAAGGAACGGACCGACGATCGGTTCGAATTGCTGTGCAAACTCCAGGGGATTCTGGCTTCGCTGGGCTTTCCGGGCATCGTTGTACTGGTCGACCGCGTGGACGAACCGCACCTGATCAACGGCCGCACCGAAGCCATGCAACAATTCCTCTGGCCGCTGCTGGACAACAAGTTCCTCAAGCACCCTGGTATCGGCTTCAAGCTGTTGCTGCCGATCGAAATTGAACACTACCTGGACCGGGAAGATCGCGAATTTTTTCAGCGGGCGCGGCTGGATAAACAGAATATGATTCCGTCGTTGGAGTGGACCGGCGAGGCGCTGTACGACGTGGCAGTGGCCCGCGTGCAGGCTTGTGCCGCCGGGGACGAAAATCCGACCTTGCGAGGATTGTTCGCCAAGTCCGTCACGGAACAACGGTTGATCGAGGGGTTTCGATCACTGCGCGTGCCAAGGCACCTCTTTAAGTTCATGTACCGTCTGCTGGTGGCCCACTGCCACGCCCATACGGACGAGAGCCCCGTGTGGGAGATCAGCAGCGAGACCTTCGAATCGGTGCTGGCGGTGTTTTCGCGGGACCAGGATCAGGTGGACCGGGGCCTGCGGGCAGGTTGAACGGCCGGCCGCTATCCGGGTCAAGTCGGGCAATCTATACTTAATAGAGCGCGTCTCCGGCCGGGCGGTCGGACGCAGTTGGTCCACAAGAAGTTGGTCCACAAAAAAAAAGGAGGGCTCCTGCTCGCCGGGACAGGAACCCTCCCAAATTTGGCTGTCCGGTTCACCCCGGAGGGTGTTCCGGAGACCCACAGCCGTACAAGTCGTATCGGGCCGCCGTCGGAGATACTTTACCCTCCTCAGCCAATAACGGGTCTTTCCAGCAGCTTTTGTGAACACCCGGCCCTCATAAGCCGCAACGCTTAACATTTTCCCGCAACGCAACGCGATACTTCCCATGTCCCCACCTGCGAAACTCGCCCTGGAAGACGGCACGGTCTATGCCGGCCAAGCGTTTGGTGCCGAATGTGAGGTGGACGGCGAAGTCTGTTTCAACACGTCGATGACCGGTTACCAGGAGATTCTGACGGATCCCAGTTATCGTGGTCAGATCGTCACCATGACCTACCCCTTGATCGGGAACTACGGCGTAAACGAGGAGGATTTG
>WVZU01000216.1:16286-20296 GCA_011772275.1 Planctomycetales bacterium
TACCCGGGCCCTCGTCCGCCGTATCCGGACACAAGGCGCCATGAAGGGGGTCCTCTCGACGACCGATTTGGACGACGACAGCCTGGTCGCCAAGGCCCAGGCCAGCCCTGGACTGGTCGGTCGCGACCTGGTGCGGGAAGTGATGCCGCAGGCGACGGTTGAATGGACCGAGCCGTTGAGCCATTGGGCCACGGCCACCGGCCACGCGGCCAGCGATCCGCCCTCCCCAACAGAAGACCGGCCACACGTCGTCGCCCTCGATTACGGCATGAAATGGAACATCCCCCGCCACCTGTTCAATGCCCGGTTTCGCGTGACCGTCATGCCCGGTTCGGCGACCGCCGAACAAGTGCTGGCACAGAACCCGGACGGGATCTTCCTTTCCAACGGACCGGGCGATCCCGAGCCGCTGGAATACGCCATTACGACGATCCGCGACCTGCTGGGAAAACGGCCCATCTTCGGCATCTGCCTGGGGCACCAACTCCTGGCACTGGCCTGCGACGCGCGGACGTTCAAGCTAAAGTTCGGGCATCGCGGAGCGAACCAGCCGGTGCAGGATCTGGCAACCGGCGCGGTGGAGATCACCGCCCAAAACCACGGCTTCGCCGTGGACGAACACGATCTGCCAGCAACGCTAATGGTCACGCACCGCAATCTGAACGACGGGACCATCGAAGGGGTACAGCATCGGGAACTACCCGCCTTCAGTGTCCAATACCATCCAGAAGCCGCCGCCGGTCCGCACGACAGCACCCACCTCTTTTCCCGCTTCAGCGAAATGATTCGTGCCCAGTCGGCATGATTCCCATCCCGCATGGGGCCAGGTCGCCGCAGCGACCGCTCACCCCACCCCCGGCCTGATCCTCCGACAGCCCCCGAAGTTCCCTTGGTGAAACTCGACGGGAGTTTCGGCCATCCCCCCGCTGCCGAAAGTCTGGGCGATTTTGGGCTACCGCCCTGAAGAGGACGGCCTGAGCGGCCTCGTATTCCCCCCCCCGTGTGGATGATGCCTGCCGTCGAGGACCGGGGGCCGGCCCCGGCCGTCCCGCGAGCCGTGTCAGGTGATCGCCAGCTCGGCTGCCGCTGGACCGTGATGGTCGGCGGCCACGTCGGCCGGCTTGCAGGTCGGCACCATCGCCCCCTGGCCGCGCCGCAAAATGGCGATCAGGCTGACGCCGTAAGGGAAGGCCCGGCCGCTGGGGTCGTTCAGCAGGCTGGCCAACCGGCCGCCTTCCCCGCCAAAGACCTTTTGCAGGACCCAGTTGAACGGAGGTCTGGGAATCTCGAAATCCGTGCCCGCTCGGCCGGCCGCCTGCCCCCGCCAGCGATTCCAGCCACGCAGGAGGCGGATCAGCGGATACAGCCGGGTGTTGAAGTGGCTGCACAGCACGGTTTCCACCGGCAAGTCGGCCCACAGCCGCCGCAGCCGCTGCAGATCGTAGCGACGATAATGCCCAAAACTCTCGTCGTGGGGGCTCCACAAACGCAAGTCGGCCGGCACGGTGATCAGGCAGTAGGCACCCGGCTGCATGCCGGCCAGCAGGCTGGTGAACAGTTGAAAGTCGTCCGGCACGTGCTCCAGCACGTCGTTCAGCATGACCAGCTGCGCCTGCCCCAGACAGTCGCTCAGGTCGGCCGGCGCATAGCCCGCGCGAAAGTCGACGCCCGGAAACCGTTCGGCGGCCATGCGAATCGCCTCGGCCGACGTATCGATGCCGATCGCGTGATAGCCGTCCGCCAGGTCCGCCACGTTGGCGCCCGTACCGCACCCGACGTCGATGATCGTCTCCTGGCGAGCAGGATCGCTGTGTGGCGGAACCAGCTGACGGATCAGGCTGTTGATGATCCGGCGGCGCGCCACAAACCACCAGTGCCGCTCCTCGATCTGGCAATGCAGCGTAAACTGAGCTTGTTGCATGACTCACCGCGGCCTGCCGGTCGGAACGGTACAAACTTCATGGCCCGCGGCGCGGTAGCTTACCAGCGCCTCACAAATATACCACCCGATTCGGCACCCACCGACGAAATCCGGACGTGCCCCACAAACTTTCGGCGAACCTGGAAGGATCAACTCACCGAAGCGGTATCCCGGCTGCTGCTCAGCTGCCCAACCGTCCGGCCCCGAGGGACCCTCGCGGCAGACCGGCCGGTCGCCGAAGACCGCCAGGCAGAAGGGGGTGGGCACGGTAGCCAGCGGCTGCAAGGCCGTGGTTTGTTAACGCTCCCTTCTTCAGGTAGCGAAAACTGGTCAAGCGTTTTGGCAATCCCTCAATTTCCCGAAAGTCCAGGCGACTTTCGCTGTGGCGGCAACGCGAAATGTCCGGCCTGCCAGCGGGCTAACCGCCCAGCAGCAATTGGCGAACGCGGGCCTCGATCCGCTCCACCGGCTCGCCGTTTTCCAAATCGGCGTCGAAAGGAGGCGGCCGGAACTGATACGCCAACTTTCCCGTTCGATCAAACAGCTGGTAAAGCGGCACGTTCCCGTCAAATTGAAATTCTTCCGCGGACCTAACCGATGTGGCGTGCCGGCTGATCACGTTGTCGAACGTCGCCCGCTGGCTTTGCAAAAACTCCAGAACTTTCGGCTGATCTGCCGGGTCGTCCAAGCTGACCGAAATCACGGCCAGCCCCCTCGCCTGATACTCACGGCTCAACTGAACCGTATGCGCAAACTGCGCTTTACACGTATCTCACCACAAGGCCCAGAAGTCGACCAGCACGACCTGACCCAAATGGCCCTTCAACAGCGCCCGGTAACCCGCACCATCGGTCACCCTTACCTGCACCGGGGACGGCGATCGGCGATCCGGGGCGGAAGGGTCCTCGTCTCGGGACGTCTGCGGGCTGACCTGCGAGTTACAGCCCAGCAGGGCGATCAGCATCACCCCAGGCAGCCACTCAGCGTGGCGACGCAGTCTGCGGGGAATCATGGCGAATTTCCAGGCGTTGGGGTTTGGGCCACTTGTCTCTCTCGCGTGTCTCTTTAAAGATCCTTAGTTGGTGGCCGGCTCTTTGAGCTTGATCCCGCAGCCGAAGGCTTTGGTCGAACTGGTGGTGGGGGTTTTGCCTTCCAGCAGAGCCGTCACGGCGTCCACGACATAGGCGGTCCGCGGGTCTTGCTGGCTGTCGTCGAAGGCCCCCCGATAAGCGACCTTGCGGTCGGCATCCAGCACGAACAGGTGCGGTGTGACCTGCGCGCCGTAAGCCCGCGCGGCCTGGCCGGTTTGGTCAAACACGTAGGGAAAATTAAAGCCAGCCTCGGCGGCATGTTTCTTCATCACTTGCAGATTTTCCGTGCGATTGTTGCAGTTCACGGCGATCAGCTTCACACCCTTGCTCTCAAACTGGTTGACAAACTCAATCAACCGTTCTTCGTAAGCTCGCGCGACCGGACAATCGTTGCACGTAAAGCAAAGCACGACCAGCTTGGCGTCTTTGACATTGGCCAGCTGGAACGGTTGATCATCAACCCCGACTGCCGAAAAATCGGGTCCCGCCGCGCCGATTTCTATTTCGGCAGCCAGGTTCCGGGCGGCAAGCAGCAGGGTGGTCAGGACGGTCAGCAGAACCGAATACTTGACGGGCATGGTCGCGCCTCCTCAAAGCAAAAAAAGGAAAGGGGGAAAAACGGTTGGCTGGCTTCCTGGCAGGGGCCGCTGTGGGATGCCAAACGGCGAGCAGCTGCTGGGCCGGATTTCTCACAAGTCGTCTGCCGAACGACGGACAGGCCTTCCCGTCGCGGGCTGCGAAGTTCGTCCTAAAATCCCAGCCAGGCGCCACCCCAGCCGCGGTGCGGCGGCCGGGCGGGTGGAAGTTTGCTCAGCCTTGGAAATAAAAAACGCCCAGCCGCAAGGCAAACCCCGCGGTGGCATACGGCGGTAGATCGGAACCAGATGTCAGTCTAAAAAAACCTTGCAGAAAATCAAGGGGTTCGCAGCGTGCCCTGGCCGTCCGATCAGCGGTTCAGCGCCCGGCCAGCATCGCCTTCCGCCGCAGCGAGAAGCTAA
>WVZU01000024.1 GCA_011772275.1 Planctomycetales bacterium
CGCGGAACCCCCCGGGGCATGGCCCAGCGGGGACAACTGACTTTTACCCACAAAGATCGCCCCCAAACATCAGTTGTCCCCAGGCAGACACCCCAAACCCCGCTAAGTCCGTAGATCGCTCAAGCACCAAAGCACCCCGGCTGCTCAAGCCCGAACTCAGGCGGAAACGCCATCCCTTCTCGCCAAGATGGCACTCAGCAGCCGGGGTGCTGACACAAACCGCCACCAGCCAAGGGCGGACCACCCAACGGGGTCGGGAGTCTTTTTCGCCACTGAAAAACCGGCATCGATCGATAGGGGGACAAGTGGCGAAAAAGACTCCCGACCCCCTCCGGGGGATGCCCCAGCGGGGACAACTGACTTTTACCCCCCCCCAGCGGGGACAACTGACTTTTCCCACGCCCCCAAAGATCAGTTGTCCCCAGGGGGCGGGGGCGGGGGCGGGTGGTGGGGATGGGAAGACTTGGCGGCTGACCGCAGGAGGATGGATTCTATCGCCGCGCCTGCGGCAACGCCCACCGTATAGCAGATGATATCGCTCCACAGGAAGCCGAAGCCCAGCACGAGTCCGCCGAGCGTTGTGTTTCGGAGCGTATGGATCCATGGTGCTTGGTACAGCTGGCTAAGCTCAACGGCGTAGGAAACCACCAGGGCCCAGGCCGCTCGACGCGAGGTCGGGACCGCGGGGGCCGCGAGGCTGAAGATCAAAAACACCATCAAAGCCCACAGCGTATCTCCGGCGTACTGGGCGACGAATGCCGGCAGGTACGGGGCGAATTTTCGTGAGCCGAGTCCCAGCGCGACGACAGCTGCCATCCAGAGCAGATAGATTGCTGGTCTTCGCCACCCCGTTCTGCGCTGGAAACGGTAGTCATAGAAACCAGGCCGGTCCGATTGACGCGTGAGTTCGACCTGGCCGCGGATTTTTTTGCCGGCCAGGCGGACGACCCAGCGGGCATCGTTTTGCTGGACCGCCTCCNNCCGCCTCCCACGTGCCCTGGTCCCAGCGACAGACACGACCCCGGCCGCGTGACAGAGGACCTTCGTAATTGAGGAAGTCAAGCCGGTGATCGCCCAGCAATTCCGCCACCTGCTCGGTGGTTGCTTGGGGATCCTCCCACAGGGCCCAGGTCTTCAGCACTCCGTCCGTCTCCAGCATCAGATCCCAATGGGGCGGACGTTCGTAGCCTTCCGGCGTGCGGTGATGCAGAATAACGAAGCGCACGTTGAGGGGGGAGAAGGGGTTGGTTGAGCAGTGGGTGGTGAGCGGTAACGGCTGGAGGCCGTTGGTGCACCGGTTTGGACAGATTGAGCTTTCTCTTTCAGTTTCCCCATTCCCTTTCGGTTCGTCCACCCTGGATCACACCCTGCACCCCGGATCGCACCTCCTGCCTACGGCCTGCGACCTCAATTTTGCTCGGAATAGATATTCGTTTCCTCATTGACCAGCAGGGCCTTACGTTGGCCAGCGCTGACCGCCTTGGCTTCGACGACAAAGCGGCCGGCGCGATCCGCTCTTACGGGGGGGATGCGGTAGATGAGCGTTTCGCCGGGTCGAATTTCGGCGACCGGGTTGAAGCGGACCCGGCGACCGGCAATCGTGGCTTTGCTGGGCGCCACCATGCCTGTGGCCACAGGGGACATGCCGACAGGAACGCTTAAAACCAATTCGACGTTACGGTCGACGACTTCGCCTGGATTCCTGATTGTGACTTCGTAGGTAACGGTCTGACCGACCGCGACCTCATCGCGGAGGTCGGTCATCTGCAACTTCAGATCGGCGACGGGCGGGGTTTCTTCCGTTGGGGGTGCCCCGCTGGCGGCCCCGTTGGGGGGCGTATCCCGCCGGTTCGGTTGATCAGCTTCGCTGGGCGCCCCGGCGGCAGGCTCGATCTGCAGGCAGGCTTCATCAGCGACCAGCAATCCTCCCGCCGCGCTAACGGTCGCTCGGCTGCAAGCCCGCTGCGGTCTTTGGCATTGTGCTTCCACCTGGAACGTCCTCGATTGTCTGGGCAGGAGCCGATCGATGGTCCAGGTCAATTTTTCATCTTCGTACTTGAAACCCTCAGAGACGCGCAGGGGCCGGAGGGCAAAATCATAGTCGTCCCGGATTTTGATATTTGTAATTTCTGTATCTCCGGAATTGGTAACGATCACGTCAAAGAGGACCTTGTCACCGACCTGGGCCGTGGCGGGCCCCTTTTTTTCGACCTGCAGGTCCGCCTGAGCCTCTGGGGTCAGCGGGGGGACTGCCCCATCCGCTGCCGCGGGTGGTGCGGCGGCCAGCGCGTTGACGCAGACCGTCTGCTGGATTGGACGCAGGCCTTGTCCGCTTAGCTGGACTTGATGACACAGGCGTCCCGCCCTGGCGACGCGAAAGGTGACCGCCAGATCGTCCCGAGTTTCACCTGGCCCCAGCGTCCCCAATTCCCGCTCGATCGGACTCACCGCCGCTGCATGGACCAGGCCGGGACCGAAGGTGTCTTTGATGACCAGGCCGGTGACCGGCAGGCTGCCGGGGTTGGTGATCGAAATGGCAAAAGTCACCGGCTGGCCAACCCGGACCGTTTCCGGACCGCTGACACGCAGCTGAACATCGGGCAGGACGGTTTGCGTGGTTGCGCACGATTCCGCCGTCAGTCCCTCGGCCGCGCTGACCGTGATGCAGTTTCGGATCGTCGACGGCCGCGTCACCTCGTAATCGACTTCGATCGACTCCGATTGGCCGGGTCCCAGCGAGTCCAGCCGCCACTGCAAGCTGCCCGCCAGATTTTCTGCCGCAAGGCTGCTCTGCTGGTACCGCAACCCGGACGGCACGCGGTTGGTCACGACGACATTTGCCAGCGAACCATCGCCGGGGTTCACAAGATCGATCCGGTACGTGGCCGTGGAGCCGACTTGAGCCTCTTGGGGACCGCTGATTCGCGCGTTGATATCGGGTGAGGTCCAGGTCACCAGGGTGGTGCCGCGACCGACGAGCAGTCGACGGTCGCCGCTTGTGGAAAATCCGTGAGGCCGCACGACTTCGACTTGGACGGTGTTTTCCCCACGTGCAGGTTGCGTTTGAAACAGCTCCACAACCGCTCGACCTTCCCCATCCGTCGGAACTTCGATTTCGGTGGTGGAACTTCCGCTGAACCCGGCGGGGGGACCGTCCAGAATGGAGTATCGGACTTGGTAACCCTTCAGGGGCGAGCCATCGCTGGTGCGCGTGACGATGGTGCTGAGCACCTGGGGGGAACCAACGGGGCCGATAATCGGGGCGGGAAAACTAAACTGGGCGTCGACCCAGTAGATGATTGAGGTCTGTTTTCTGCTGTCCCAAGCTGGCAGATTTGGCGCGAAGGCGGTCACATAGCTGGTGCCGTCGGTTGCCGAGCTGACACTGATCCAGGCTTGCCCCTGCCCGACCACCACATCGTCGACCTGCGTAGGGGTACCGCGGGTGATTGTAGTCAACCGCGAAGATGTCGTTCCCACGGCAAAATGATTGTCCACTTTGGTGGGGATCCGATGTTTGTTCTTGCGTCCTTGCGTGTTCCGGTCCAGCGTAATCAGCTGGCCCACGCTGTCTGGAGACAGCATCCATTCCACGCGCTGGCCCGCCAGTGGCTGACCGCGGCCGTCCCTGGCTGTCGCCAGCAAGACGACATCACTTCCGACCGGCGCCACCATGGTTTGCGGCAGCAGCGAGAGCTGTCCGACCGCCATCGTCACTGCTGGTCCGCCTGGTCTGTGGGGCACAGCCGGTCCCGGCGGCAAGCCGGGAAAGAGGGGTGGTGTGGTGGCCTGGGGTGGCCGGACGGCGACACGACCTGGTTCAAGGGTGGGGGGCCCGGTCCCCGCCCGGCCGCTGGGCGCCACGACAACGGCCGCACCGGGCATGGTTACTGCTGGCGGGCCAGGCGCCGTGACGGCCGGTATGCCGGTTGCGACGATCGGGGGTGGTGCCGGAGGGGTCGCCGTGCTGGCCGGGCCGGGTCCATAGAAACTGCGGCAGCCCAGCAGCGAGACGCTGATACCCAGCGTTGCCAGGAGCGTGGACCAGCTGCCAACGAAACGAATTTTTGCTGATCGTGGCATGGCACCAAGGCCTGTTCAGCGCCCGCGTTGATCGTCGTGGCGGGAACCTCACGCGGCGGCGGGATTCGACGGCGCTAGCGGGGGGCGGGACGGGGGATCTCAAGGGGGGCGGAGGGCGCAACAACAAACCTGGCCCTGTTAAAAATTACCACTTCGCCAAATTGCGTGTTGTTTTTTTGCAACCCCCTCGGTTGATTTTTCGAAACATGGCCCCTACGACCGCTGCAATTGCTTTCAGCGCAACTGCAGCCAGGCACCCGATCGTTACGACCCGCGGGCCAGGCTGGGCCGCTGAACGGTCAAGAACTGAATCGGCAGGCCGCTTGTACCGTCCAGCACCAGATCCGCGAGGGCCTGGCCCAAGACGGGGGTAAACTTGAAGCCATGCCCTGACAAACCTGCTGCGAAGGCCAGGTTTGCGTGCTGCGGGTGCCTGTCGACGATAAAGTGTTCGTCGGGCGACATGGTATAGAGGCAGACGGCATGGTCGGTCGGTTGCGTGGTGAGCCCCTTGAGATGCGCTCGCACAAAGGCTTCCACCTCCCGCCGCTCGGCCACGTCGAAATCTCGCGACACACCCGCCGGATCTGCAACCGTTTCGCCGCCGGAATGCTGAGCGACCTTTACACCACGCGGATCGATTTGTGGACAACCGTAAAAACAACCTCCGCCAGATTCGTAGAGGAACAGCGGGCAGCCCTGATCGGCGCGGTAACGCGGATCGGAACAGGCGTACCAATGCAGGTGTTTTCGCAACACCCGCAAGCGGATCCCCAGATCGGCCAAGAGCTCGCCAGCCCACGCCCCGGCTGCGATCACGAGGCGTTCGGCCCAGCAGGTTTCCTGAGCGAGTTCGACACGGAACTGGGACCCGTCGATTTGCCAGTGGTGGACCGGTGTATGCACGCGAATCGCGGCCCCCAGGCTGGCGGCTTGTTGCAGGTACGCCTGCACGCAATCCTCAACCAACAGATAGCCGGCCTGGCTTTCAAATACGGCGACGGCGTCGCGGGGGAGGGTCAAGGTGGGGAAGCGTTGGGCCGCCTCGGTGGCGGTCAACAGTTCGACCGCCAAATTGTGACGCTCGGCGCTCTGCAACACACCAGGCACGACCGTGCCGTCGGGAGTTCCGATCTGCAGGAGGCCGACTCGATGGTAGAGCGGCCGGCCACAACGCTGCTGGAGGTCGTGCCACGACGCCAAGGCTGCCTTGGTCAGCGGCACATAGTCAGGGTGCTCAAAGTACGCTTGCCGAATGATCCGCGTGTGTCCGTGCGAACTGCCTCGATCATGGGGCGGTTGGAAACGGTCAACACCCAGCACGCGGGCGCCCCGCTGGGCCAGGTGGAACAGCGCGGCACTGCCGACGCCTCCCAGGCCCACGACCAGGGCGTCGTAGTGGCGAGTGGCGGGTGTCGAGTGTCGGGTGGCCGGTGGCGACATGCTGGCTGCAGCCCTTGANNCCCTTGAACGCTTCGGCGATGGCGGCCGATGCGGATGCCGCACCGCCCCTTTTCGATCCCTGTCGCCCAGAAGCCCTGAGCGTCAGGAATCCGGGCGTGCCGGAAATTTTTGCGGCTTGACGCCGGTTTATCCTCCACCGCCGGTCGTTTGTCAACGGTCAAATGGCAGGTAAATCAATCGACAGAAACAGGGACGGATCGGGTTCCTAGAAGCCGGCTACAGGGACAGACCGGCTTCATAGAAGCCGGCTACAGACGGACCGGCTTCACAGAAGCCGGCTACAGGGACGCGCTGCGTCGGTTTTTGCTGCTGCTGATCCTTTCTTGCGGACCAGCAACAAAATCTGACTTTTGACTGAACGTGTGAAGAAAAGGTTCTTTTACGATGGACTGGCTGTCACCAGCTGGTGATCATCCTTCACGATTTACGAATTACGACTCAGGACTTGCGACTCATGACTCACGGATTGTCAGCCATTCCGGCAGTCGCTGGGGGTTTCCTTGTCGATCCACGCAGGCCAGCGTGCTGTTGGCCGTGGCAATCAGCTCGTTGTCTCGCAGCAAGGCGTATTGGTGGTCGATGCGGGCCAGGGTGGTGCGTGTGGTCATGGTAATCAGCTGCAACAGATCGTCGTATCGTGCGCCACGGTGGTAGGCCACGCTGATTTTTGTGACCACAAGCAGCAGCCCGGCTGCCTCGAACTGGCGGTAGGTCTGGCCCAAGGACCTGAGTTGTTCGGTCCGTCCGAGCTCGAAGTAGTTCAGGAAGTTCGCGTGGTGCAAGCGTCCCATGGCATCCGTCTCGCTGTAGCGGACGCGTATCTCGATTTGGTGCTGATAAATCACAGAATCCGGCGGACGGTAGCTGGTTGACATAAATCTGTGGAACCTCTATAGTTAGGGCCACTGTAGGGTTCGCCGGGTGGCGAACTTCGTTCCTCATGCGTTTTAGTGACATTATTCAGGTCTATGAGTATTGGAGAAGGTGCCGGCACTGATTTTGCGACGATGCGGGGCCGCGACTACCCGGCTATACGTCAATTTACGGTGTTTCTAGAAAACCGCGTCGGCCAGCTTTTGGAGGTCGTACGGCGTTTCGAGGGCAGCAAAGTTCGCATTTGTGCCTTGTCGATCAGTGATTCGGCTGAGTGTGCATTTGTACGTTTTTTGTTGAGTCATCCTGAGCAGGGCCGCGAGATTTTGGAGCGGGCGGGCTTGGCCTTGATCGAGAGCGATCTGATCGGCGTGGAATTGCCGGGCGAACCACAGCCTTTGTTGCGGGTCTGCACGGCTTTGTTGCAGGCTGAGATCAACATCATTCAGGCCTATCCGATCCTGGACCGTCCGCACGAACGTCCGGCAGTGGCCTTGATGGTGGACAACATCGAGATGGCCCAGGAGACGCTGGCCGCCAAGGGTTTTTCGATGTTGACCGAGCAGGATTTGTCGCACGAAAGCTGACGGATCAGCTGGCGAACAGGTCTTCGGGAATCTGCAGGACCCCGCGGAGGCAGACTTGTGCCACGGCGTCCCAGGCGATGGCAGCCAGCGCGTAAGAGCCGTCTTCGTCGCGAGTCGCGAACAGTCCTTGCAGCGGCCCGGACAGGCTGGCCGAGTAGAATTCGGGGCGCAGAAGATCGCCGCTTTTCAGTTGCAGTTCCACATAAACACCCGCCGATCGCCGCGCCCACAAGAGTTCAAAGGCCTGTTGCAGGGACATTGCCTTGTCGGCGGCCGGGCCCCGGCTGCTGTTTGGCTCAGTCGAACGGGGTGCCAGGGAGACCGCGGGCACCGAGGCAATCGCGGTATCTTCCACGGAAAGTTTTTCCAGATCGGTCGGCGACGAAAGGTCCTGGGAAGGTTCCAAATCGACTTCCGTATCCGCAAAATGATCCGATGGTTCTGCATCGGCGACTGTATCGGGTTGGAGTGAGACCTCTGAATAATCGGGGATCATGAATTGGCTGTGACAGTGCGGGCATTGCCCCGGCTTGCCCTGCAAACTGGCAGCCCCGCTTAACTTGTGCCCATTGGGACAGAGGAACGTGATGACTCTTTCTTGGACCATAGAATTCGCTTCGAAGGCTTTGCCCGGCGGCCCCCGCCTGGTTGGCGGATCGGGAAAAGATCGGGCACCAGGTTTTTTTGCCGACATTGGCCACGACGCCCCTGCCGGCCAGAACGGTAACGGGCCGGCAGATCCAGTGACGGGTGGCCCGTGCAGGCCTTACTATCGTACTGCGGTGCGATGCGGATCGCAACGCCGCAGATTATCGGCGACCGTCGCCCCCGACTCGCTTGACTTGCACCCGGCCTCTGCGAAACTAGGCAGGGAATCGAGACCGTCAAGATCCTGAAAGGCCCCCATGGCGATCATTGTTGTTTGCCGCAGTTGCCACAAGCGCTTTAAGGTCAGCGATAAGTTTGCGGGCCAAAAGGGGCCGTGCCCGAATTGCAAAAACGTGATTGAGGTTCCCCGGAAAGAGGAACAGGTTCAGATTCACGCCCCGGAGCACTCTGAGCAGAGCGTGCGCGGGAGCGGCGGCGAGCTAATTCTGGAGCCCATCCCGCGGCAGCATGTAAAGGTTCCCCTGTGGGCCGCCATCACGATTGGCGTCTGTGCCCTGTTCATGCTGATTCTTGCCTGGGCCTTCCGTGGTGCGGAACCGTCCACCAAACGGGTGCTCGCCCCCCTGGGCGCGTTCCTGCTGGCACCCCCGCTTGTCTTCGCCGGCTATACGTTCCTGCGCGACGACGAGCTGGAACCTTATCGGGGACTTTGGCTGTGGGTGCGTACCGGCATCTGTTCAGCGGTCTACATCCTGGGCTGGGCCGTTTACGGCTACCTGATACCAGGGGAGTGGACGGACGAACTCTGGAAGTGGGCGTTCCTGGGACCTTTATTTGGCCTGGCGGGCGCGGTGACCGCCTTGGCATGTTTTGATCTCGACATGGCCAGCGGTTTCTTTCATTTCGCTTTTTATGTCGGCGTGACGCTCGTGCTGGGCTTGATCATGGGACTGAACATCTTCGGCGGATGATCGATGACCACGATCCGACAAATCCCGGAGGTGGCCGGGCTGGACGCCAAGACGGCGTTGATTCGAATT
>WVZU01000335.1:0-265 GCA_011772275.1 Planctomycetales bacterium
AATTAGCATGACTGATTTTAGCTTTCGTTGCCACTGTTCACTATTCAAGATCTGACCCCAGGGTGTTGTGACCCCAGGGTGTTTCTTGCCTCTTTCGTTGTCCTTTGCACAACCCTTCCCTGGCCAGACTCATCTTAACCCTGGCGGCAGATTTCCTTTGCGTCCTTCGCGACCTTCTGTGAAAAACCTTTTTCCAACAGAAGGTCGCGAAGATCGCGAAGAAAGGAGATGATCCAAGCGAAGTTTCGAAAATTCGTCCTTCACA
>WVZU01000335.1:327-1699 GCA_011772275.1 Planctomycetales bacterium
CCCCGCCATCCCCATGCCCTACCCCCTCACTCCCCTACCCCCCTACCCCCCTACCCTTTCACCCCCCCTCAGCGGCCTTCGCCTCCGCGGCGGAACAGGTCGTGGAGGCCTTTTTCCAGCCCCTTGTTGACCGCGTCCTCCAGCACGCTACTGGCCGCCCCTGCCGCCATTTGGCGCGTGATATCGGACAACACCCGTTGGTCGACCTTGGGGCGGCGGATCGATCCGCTGATCGGAATCCTCAGGGACTGACCTCGCAGGGCTTTCAGGTACCGATCACGCTCGACCCACCGATCACGGACAGGAATCTCGGCCACCATTTGCAACGTGCCGTCCATTCCCACCACGCCGGAAGTGCGGATCGTCACGTCGCCCATCTGGACCTGGAACGCGTGGTGGTGAACGCGCTGATTGGCGACGGCGAAACGGACCTGTTGAGCGTCGATGTTTAGCTGGGTGGTTCGCGCGGCGGTGAGCGTAGCGTCTGGGGGTTTACGTTGGAGGATGGCCTCGACCTGTTGACCGATCTGGATCAACTGGACGGCCAGCGGGCCGGGTCGGATCTGAGCGGCGTGGATGGTCAACACGCCCGCCAGATCGCTGTGCCGCGGGGCCTGTAGGGGGACCGTCGCCCGCTGCAGGTCGACCGAAAATTGACCCTCCGCGCGGGTCGCGCCTGCCAGCAGGGGAGCCACATATTTCAGCCAGGTTTGACAGACCTCCGGGGTGATCTTTACCTCTTCGATCACGCGGCCTGTTCCGACCGATAACAGCTTGCCCTGACCATCAAGTTGCAGGACGGGGGAAATGTGTAAACGGCCGTCGTTCAGCGCTGCTTGGATCGGGTCACACCTCAGCACACCGTCGCGAAACGCTGCCCGCAGTTCGCCCTGGCCGACCTCCAGCCCGTAAGCGGCGATATGGTCCCAGGCGGCCCCTGCTTCGACATCCAGCCCCGTCCACCAGGGTCGAGCTCCGGGGGAGGCGAACAGGGCATCTGCCAGCGGTCCGCGGATGCGAAACGGGTGCGAGCCCCGGCCGCTGATCCGCACGGCATCGGTGGGAAAGGGCAGCAGCAAACGACTCCAGGCGGCCAGGTCGTACTGGCACTGGCCGGAAATGTCGACCAGCGCTCGCGTCGATAACTGTTCGACCTGGGCGGTGACTTGCTGCACCGTCAACGCCCTGGACTGAACGGCAAGTTCCCGCATCACCAGGCGATCGGCGGGACGGTCGTAGCTGCCGCTGCCGGTCAGGACGACTTTCGGCTCGCTCCAGACCCTCGTCCAACCGCCAGGCTGCCGGACCGGCTGGACCGGCGAACCGGTCTTTGCAGAGACCGCTGCGGGGACCGCGGGCTGATAGGCGGTAA
>WVZU01000335.1:1734-7920 GCA_011772275.1 Planctomycetales bacterium
CCGGCGTAGCGAGTCTGGGGGCCCTGCGGGCCGCGGGCCAACCAGGACTGGAGGCTGGCCAGGTCCGCCTGGACCGCCAACGCGCCTTGCACGTTCGGCCTGCTATCCTCTGACGGCAGCCGGATGGAGACGCGATCGGCCCGGATCGCCAGGCTGCCCGATGCCAACGTCGTCAGGTCGGACTCGATCGCCCCGGTTGCCCGTTTCCATTTCCCGGCAGTCACCAGCAGCACCTGGGGTTCACGAATATTAAGTTGGCCGTTGCTGGCCTGCAGCTGCTGCAACGTCAGCTTGGCCTGTTCGATGACTGCCTCGTCGGCCGCCAGCGAGGCTGTGGCTTGCAAACGGACTCCGCCAGCCACCTGCCACCCGCTGAACGGCAGCCAGGGCTGCAAGCGTGGCAGCCAGGAGGCAAGTTGGCCTTGCAGTTTCAGCGACAGGGGCCAGGCAGCTTGAGCCAGCGGGCGGGCAACGGGCGAGCGTAATTGCAGGTTCAGCTGATCGCCGGCCGAGCCGAGGCGGAGCGTCGCGTGCTGCAATTGAGCGATTCCCTGGCGGTCGGCCATTCCGGACGTATCCAATGCCAGTGTCAAACGCTGCTCGCGCAACGGCCGCCGACCTGGATACTCCAGCTGAAAGTCCTCAAACAGCGCGTGCCCGTTGGCCGTGAACTGGCCATCCGTTCGGCGATCCAGTTCCAGGCCCGCATTCCAGGTGCCGGCCAGCTGCAGATCCCCCAGGTCCATCAGTTGGCGGATGTGGCTGGCCAGGCGATCGAGATTTCCCTGCACGGCCACCGTCGCCCTGCTGGCCGATCCTTCCGCATCGACCTGCAAAAAATCGGAGTGGCAGGCCAACCGGCCTTGCAATTCGCCATCGATGGGGCGGTGCAAATTGAGTGTCATTTCGATGGGTCGGGCCCAGCGGAGCGTGCGGCCGCCAGAGGTGGCCTGCAAGTCACTGGTCGCCAGTTTGCCCTCCCAGTGACGGGCCTGGGGGTCGGTTCGAGCGGTGAGGTCGACGACCAATTCGCCTGCCGTCACCTGCGTGTCCTCGCGGAGCCTGAGCAGTTGGGGCAGCTGAGCGGCCAGTTGGGCCAGGTTGAGTCGGCCTTGCAGCTGCCAGTCATGTTCAGTCAGCAGGAGGGAAGAACCGTCTTGCCAGAGGCCGTCCACGTCCAGCCGGCCCTGCAGCTTGAACTGGGCCAGGTCGGAATCGAGGTTGCAATGGCGGACGTGCAACTGGCCCGCTTCCCAGCGGATGTCCGCGACGGAGTGAATGCCTGCCAGTTGCAGCGGCTGCGGTCCCAGCCAACGTGGCGGGACCACCCTCCAGCGGGTACCGCCAACATGCCCCTGCAGATCCAACCGGGGCATTTCCCCCGCCAGTTCCCAGCTGGACTCGACATCGGCTGCCAACCGTCCTGAGATCTGTGCTGGGGCGCCGAATCGCCGGAGCAGGGGTTGCAGAGCGGCGAGGGGAACCTGCTGGGACTTGAGTGCGGCCGAGCCGCTTGAGAAGCGGGCATCGCCGGCGGCGGCCGGCGGCGCGAATTCGACTTGAGCGGACAGATCTCCGCTGCTGTTGTCGGTTGCCGTGACACGGCTGGCCAGTGAAATCCGCAGCGGCCCCCCGTCTGTCTCGACCTGGCAAGTCAGCTGCAGATCATTTAGCCTGCCCTGCAAACCAGCTTGGTCATCGTGAAGCTCGACCACCCCATCTTCCACTCGTAGCGTCAGCCTGTCGAACCCTTTGCCGCGGTCGGCAGAGCCTGGCAGCCCTTGCAGGGTGTCCTCCAGGTTGCTGCCATCGGGACGCGAACGGCAGACCAGCCGCGGCCGGTACAGATGCAGATCCAGACCGCGGGTCCCCCGCAGGACGAGATCCAGCAAATGGCGACTGCTGCGGATCCGGTCCGCCTCCAAAACCAGCTGGCCAGCCGCATCGGTCGCTTGGAAGCGGTTCAGCTGGACAGGCGTCAGCCAGCCCAAGCGGGGTGTGGCAAAGCGAATTTGACCGGGGTAGTCCGGCAGCAGGAGAGGGACGATGCGATCGCAGAGTCCCGTGCGGGCCGTGATCTGAGGAGCGAACCAGACCAGGGCCACCAGGCCGCACGATAGGACCAGAGCGGCAAACCGCCGTCGACCGCTGCTACCGGCGCGACGTTCGTCATCCCTGGCCATCTTCCGCTTTCCTGGCTGCGGGCAGGATCGATCCGGCTGCTTGACAGCCACCCCCATCGCCGGGGCCTGGGGCCGAAAAGATTCTGCCTATTCGATTTGCATCGCCTCGACGAGGGGCGGGGCATGAGGAAAAGTGGCGCGTGGTTTGTCAACGGTCGATTTGCAAGTCGCCAGCAGGGGCCACGCGTTTGGGCAATCCCCGCCAGGCCCGAAAGTCTTGGCGACTTTGGCGATCGCGGCAAGAGCGAAATTTTAGCCCCGACCCACCACGCATCGCCGCTCGCCGCTGAACTTGTGCCCAAGGCACAACACCATTGTCCCGATTGCTTGCCGCACCACCCAGACCATGCTCCCCCGCTCGACCCTTTCCCCCGGCAAGAAAAATTGCAGGCAGAGAAGGTCTGGCGCGGCAGAAAAAGAGGCGGCCCGTTCGCGAGGAACGGGCCGCCTGGAATGACCAGCCAGCGCCCTGGCCGGGAAAGACCAGAGCCGCTTTACATTTTTCTGCTAGCGGTCGCAGCCGCAGCCGCCGGCCGCACCACAGGCCCCGCAGGGGTCACAGCAGCTGGGGGCCGGGCAGCATACCTTGACCGGCACCTGCTTGCACACGACCTTCGGCACGCAACGGGTGACCGTGTAGGGAACCTTTTCGGTCACACAGCGGGTGACGTTGATGGTCTTTTTGTAGTGCACAGGCTTGCAAACCGTGTAGGGCACTTTCTTGCTGCAGACCTGGGGCACCATGCGGCAGACCTTGTAGCTGCACGTCTTGCTGTGCGTTTCCGGCACCATGTGGCAGACCTTGTAGGTGCACGTCTTGCTACGGGTTTCCGGCACCATGCGGCAGACCTTGTAGTGGCAGGTCCGCATCTCCGGCACCATCTTGCAGACCCGGTAGCTGCACTCCTTGGTGCGGACCTCAGGGACCATGCGGCAGACCGTGTAGTTGCAGGTCCGTGTCTCCGGCACCATCTTGCAGACCCGATAGCTGCACTGCTTGACGCGGGTTTCCGGCACCATCTTGCAGACCGTGTAATTGCAGGTCTTGGTCTCCGGCACCATGTGGCAGACCTTGTAGGTGCACGTCTTGCTGCGCTTTTCCGGCACCATGTGGCAGACGGTGTAATTGCAGGTCTTTGTCTCCGGCACCATCTTGCAGACCCGGTAACAGCACTCCTTGGTGCGGACTTCCGGGACCATCCGGCAGACGGTGTATTCGCAGGTCTTCGTTTCCGGCACCATCTTGCAGACCCGATAGCAGCACTGCTTGACACGGGTTTCCGGCACCATGCGGCAGACCTTATAGGTGCAGGTCCGGGTTTTCGGTTCGCAGACGATGCGGCAGCAGGTGTAAGGCACCTCCTTGGTGCAGGTCTGGTGGACGTACTTGACGCAGTTGATGGTCTTTTCACGAACTTCCGGCACCCAGACGCGGCGGCAGATCTTGACCGGCGGGCACTGGACCTGGACCGTGCGGCAAGGACCCGGCTGATAGCAGCAACGGCAGCAGGAGGGATCCCAGACCCAGCAACCGGGGTCCTGGACCACCTTGGTCACCACGGGACCGGGACAGGTACTGACCTGGGTTTCCCAGCGACCACAGCAGACCTTGACCGTCTTGGTGTAATGGACCGGCTTGCGGACCGTGTAGCAGACGGTCCGGGTCTTGGTCTCGGTCACCGGGCGGCGGACCGTGTAGTGGATCGTCTTGGTCTTCGTCTCCCAGACCGGCTTGCAGACCGTGTAGGTTACCTCTTTGGTACGGGTCTCCCAGACCGGCTTGTGGACCGTATAGGTCCGCGTCTTCGTCTCGTAGACCGGCTTGCAGACCGTGTAGTTGACCGTCCGCGTCTTGGTCTCCCAGACCGGCTTGTGGACCGTGTAACTGCGAGTCCGCGTTTCGTAGACGGGCTTGCAGACCGTGTAGGTCACGTCGCGGGTCCGTGTTTCCCAGACCGGCTTGTGGACCGTGTAGGTCCGCGTCTTCTGCTCGTAGACCGGCTTGTGCACCGTATAGTTGACCATCCGCGTCTTGGTCTCCCAGACCGGCTTGCAGACCGTGTAGGTCCGCGTCTTGGTTTCCCAGACCGGCTTGCAGACCGTGTAGCAGATCGTCCGGGTCTTGGTCTCCCAGACCGGCTTGCAGACCGTGTAGTTGACCGTCCGCGTCTTGGTCTCCCAGACCGGCTTGTGCACGGTGTAGGTGCATTCCCGATAGCGAGTCTCCCGCTCGTAGCGGACGCAGTCGACGGTCTTCGTTTCGCAGACCGGCTTGCGGACCATCTTGTAGCAGGTCATCTGCTGGGGCTCGCGGACCACGCAGCGCACGGTTTTCATCACCGTATGGCACTTTTGGCTCACCGCACCGCAACAGGGGACGCAGCAGCGCAGACGAGCGGCTCCGCAGTAGCCGGCCTCGGCCGCCGCCGCGACGCCAAAGGTCATGGCGACCGCCAGCACCGGGATTCCCATTAATCGCATCATCTACAATGCCTCCCTTAGTATGCCTAACTCGACTTTGGCAAAGCTTCTCGTCAGCTTAATTGCGTGTACCAATACACGCGGACGATCCGACAAACTCCCTGGTTTGTTTGCTCATCCACCCAGAGCACTCATTTTTTCAACTCGTCCCATCCCCGTGCAGGCGACGCACTTTGACACAAAATATTGACCTTATGCAGGGACATATCGACAAAGTAGCACAAATGCTTGAGATATAGATTTTGAAGAAAATGGGTATTTCCAAAAGTTTCCGCAGCCTGGGAATAAATGCTGGCCTAAGCAGAATTTGCCGGCGGACGGTGATGTGAGGGTTAGGCGAGCGGTAGGGATGGTGACCGGGAGGGCCGGTTTGTGCTGGCTGTGAGGTCGGTCGGCCGGTGTGCCATTCCGGCCGGCCAGCATTTATCTATTTGACCGCGTCGGCTGAGTAACCTAGATACTCAACAACGGCAAACATGTCCGCACGTCGCGGACGGGTCTTGCGAAAACGACTGCCCTTGGTCGGCCCGCCAGGTAACCGGCGGCTCGCAGGCACAACATCATTTACGTATTGGGAGAGGGGACACGATGAAAACGCAAATTCGCAACGCGTTTACTTTGATCGAAATCTTGATCGTGGTCGTGATTATGGCCATTCTGGCCGCCACGATCATTCCGCAGTTTACCGATTCGACTGCGGACGCCGAGGTCGCGACGACCGAGTTCAACCTGAACACGGTGCGGTCCCAGATCGAACTGTACAAGGCCCAGCACGGCGGTAACCTTCCCGCCTTTGCTAGTGGTGTGATCACCGGACTGACCAGCGAGACGACCTACAATTCCAAGACCTACGGCCCCTACCTGGCCAAGATGCCCACCAACACGATCACGGGCAGTGATGTGGTGGTCGAGGTCACCGGTGCCAACCCGATCGACGTGATTAACGTCACCGGCTCAAACGGCTGGCTGTATCACTCCGGGACTGGCGAAATCCGGATTGACCACCTCAGCCACTGGGACAAGTAGTTCCCGTCGCGTCCCGGCCAAACCAGGCCCTCGTCCGCGGTCCGCGGACGAGGGTTTTTTATGCGCCTCACGGGAGATGCCGGCCGGCCAGGCAGGTCCGCTGGCGCCCGCGTCGGGGTGAGGCCAAGGCCTGGATCACCTTCGCCGCCTCCGCCTCCGCCCGGCCCGCAGGGACCCGATCAGCAGCACGATTCCCCACCAGGCGACCAGTCCCGCCGCCGGCTCGGGAGTCCCCGGGGTGTCCTGACCCAGGGCGGCGGCAAAACCAAGAAAAGACCAATCGGGATTGGGGACGACAGCAGACATCTGCAGCGACGCCGTCACGTCGGACACGTCGCTGGTGGCATCCCAGGTAAAGGTCAGAAATCCCGTCTGCCTGTCCGCGGTGCTTGCCGTCTGGCTTCCCTCCCCCGCCGTGCCAGAGGCATCGCTGCCCGCCACGCTGAAGGTCAGCGGTTCGGTGGTATTTCCCCGCCGGGCAGCCCCCAAGACATAC
>WVZU01000210.1:0-8698 GCA_011772275.1 Planctomycetales bacterium
CATGCTAGCCGACGCCATCGAAAGCGCCAGCCGGGTGCTGGTCGAGCCGACCCCTTCGAGGATCGAGAGCCTGGTCGAGGAGATTGCCATGAAACGGCTGCTGGACGGCCAGTTGGACGCATCCGGCCTGACGCTCAGCGAAGTCCGGGTTGTCCAGGAAAGCCTGGTCAAGTCGCTGACCGCCGTGTATCACGGCCGAGTAAAATATCCGGAACAAAAGACCGCCTAAACGACCGCCGCTCTGGCAAGCCGACCTGTTTTGCGGCCTGAGAACTGGTTTTCCCAAAATCAAAGGGTCACAGAAAGAGACGGTGCCTGACCGGTCTGGGAGCGGGAAAAATACGCGGAATCTTGCCGTTCAGGCCAAGGAGGACATGGGAAATTCGCCTCCCGATCGCCCCCCAACGTCCTTTGCGCGGATCGCCTGGCACTTTTCCGCAGGGCCCCGGTAGAGTATCCTAAGAGGGAACGCTTTCCCAGCAGTAAATGGTGTGATTCACATCGAACTGATCAACGAGACCGGGGACTCATCGGTCGACCGGCCGCGGCTTGTCAACGCCGTCAAGCATGTCTTGCAACGCGAATCGATCTCATCTGCGGAAATCGGCATCGCGGTCGTTGATGATTCCAGGATCCACGAACTGAACGTGCAGTATTTGGGGCACGATTATCCGACCGACGTGTTGAGCTTTCCGCTGGGTATGAACGACCAGACCTTGCAGGGAGAAATTGCCGTCAGTCTGGACACGGCCCGCGCTGAGGCCGCTCGCTACGGCTGGTCCGTGCAGGACGAACTGCTGCTGTACGTGGTCCACGGCACACTGCACCTGGCCGGCTACGACGATCAGGAGGAAGCGGCCGCAAGCCGCATGCAGGCCCGACAGGGCGAACTGTTGGTGCAGCTGGGCCTGCAGCCGCGCGACGAACCGCTGCAGGAAGATGTTTCGTCAGGCGGTCGGTCTTTGAACGACGTGACAGGCAACCCGGCAACCAGCCGCGTCCCTTCACAATCTGAGGAGGCAAACTAAGTGTATCCCGACGCGCTCTTGTGGATCGCGTTGATCAGTCTGTGTGCGACCAGCCTGGCAGCGATTGGTGCGCGTTCACTGCGCGAATTCTCGCGCAGCGAGCTGGAAGAGCTGTGCCGCAAGAACCAGTCCGACCTGAAATTCAGCGAGATTCTGGAGTACGATGACCAGGTCGCGGTCGGCTTGGAAAGCTTGAATGTCTGCACGACCGCCCTGTTCGTCGTGACGGCGGCCCTCTGGGTCCAGTTGCAGTGGAGCGCCTCGGCGGGGCCCTCCTGGCACGTGTTGTGGCAAGCGGGATCTCTGGCGGCCGGGGCCCTGCTGACCTGTAAAATCTGGATCCCCTGGGCCGTGGTGCGACTGTGGGCCACCCCCATCCTGTTTCACACCTGGCGGCTGTGGCGAGCGATCGGAAAGCTGCTGTTTCCCCTGGTCCTGGCCGCTCGCTGCGTCGATACCCTGCTGCACCGCCTGGCCGGGCGGCCCATGATCGAACCGAGTGAAGAAATCTTTGAAGACGAAATTCGGACCATCGTCAGCGAAGGCCATCGCGAAGGACTTTTGGAGGAAGATGCGCGGGAGATGATCGAGGGGGTGATGGAGTTGAGCGATCTGGACGTGGCCAAGGCCATGACACCACGGACCGACGTGGTCATGATGTCCGTCAACCTGGATTGGCCGGAGGTGATCGAATTCGTGGTCCAGGCCGGCCATACGCGGATCCCCGTCTATGAAAATACCCGCGATGAAGTGATCGGTATTCTGTACGCCAAGGATCTCTTGCCCATCCTCGCCAACGGCCACGATCGCCCCCCCCTGACCAAGATCTTGCGGAAACCTTACTTCGTTCCCGAAACCAAACACCTGAACGAACTGCTGGAAGAGTTTCAGAAGACCCATACGCACATGGCCGTGGTTCTGGACGAATACGGCGGCGTGTCGGGACTGGTCACCATCGAGGATGTCCTGGAAGAGATCGTGGGCGAGATCGTCGATGAATACGATCCCGATGTGGTGGAGGAGATCAAGGTGATCGACGAGCGCACGGCCGAAACGCTGGCCAAAGCTCACCTGGATGCACTCAACGATCGCCTGGGACTCGATTTACCCGACAACGGTGACTACGACACGGTCGGGGGGTTTGTGTTCAGCCATATGGGCCGAGTGCCGTCGCCGGGGGAGGAAATGGAATGGCAGGGCGTGCGTTTTAAGGTGCTGGAAGCCACCGGCCGCCGCATCGAACGCCTGCGGATCAGCCGACGCATCCCCTGGCGCGAAACGGCCTGATCCAGGGGTCTGCTGTATCGCGTCGAGCGGTTCCTTGGACGGGCGGGTGAGGCCGTTGCCGCTCGCCGCTTCGCGGCGGGCCACCAAGGCCGGTCATCCCGAACACGGGATGGGGGGTAGGCCGGTGGCCACCCAGAGTTCCAGACCATTAAGGGGTCCGGGGTCGGGAGTCTTTTTCGCTACCTCGACCAAGTTAATCCTCGCGGAACGCGGGTATCGCGAAAAAGACTCCCGACCCCCTCGCTCCAGACCCCCTCGCTTGACCTAGCCGACTTGCGAATCTTCTCGCGCCCAGCTGGCGGCCCAGGGCGCCTGCAATTCGATCAGCCGCTGGACGGCGGCCAGCCGATCGCGGCACGGGACGTGGATCGACCGCCAGCGAGCGAAAAGCTCGTTGCCCGCCCGCGGCAGGAACAACAGGCCGTCCTCGACAACTTCCGCTCGGTGCACTTGGTTCCAGGCGATGAAGCGCCCGAACTTCCCCACGCTCTCTTGCAGACCTTGGACGTCCACCTCGTACGTCACCGGCAGGTAATGTTTCCAAAACACAACCGCGGCGGCCACCAGGACCAAGACCCCCAAATACCACTTGCCGCTGACACCGCTGACCAGGATCAGCAGCAGGATTCCTGATCCGATACCCAGCCAGCCGCGGCGGCGGGCATCGTTTGGCTGGTGAGCGGTCCAGCGTTCGACCTGCCGTGCCGGCCGGGGGCCCGGTGCGGAAAGTTGGACATCGCTTTTGCTGGAAGCTTCGGGCATCGCCTCATTGTAACGCATGATCCCCGCGTCGGAACGGCATGTATCGATCCCCAACCAAATCGGATCGCGGCAACCGCCTCGGCGGCTGCCATCACGTAAAACACAGCTTTCGATCGTCAGCGAATTTCATGTAGCCGGTTGCCGTCCGCCGTGGTTTTCACCAAAATCAAGGGGTTCGCGGTGCAGGCGGACCTGTCGACGTGCGTGATTTGAACAAGAAAGACAAGGGCAAGCATCATGGCTGCAGAACCGTTGCAAGGCCAACACTACCTGATGTTCGTGGGGGACGTTTACGAGGATCTTGAGCTTTGGTATCCCAGGCTGCGACTGCTGGAGGCCGGTGCGGGCGTCACGGTGGCCGGACCGCGGGCAGAGACGACGTACGCGGGCAAGCACGGTTATCCTTGCGTCTCGGACGCCGCGATTGACCTGATGGAAGCGACCGACTTTGACGGAGTGGTTGTACCGGGCGGGTTCATGCCCGACAAACTGCGTCGCGACGCCAAGGTCCTGCAGCTGGTTCGCGATTTTTCCGAATCCGGAAAACTGGTCGCCGCCATATGCCACGGCGGATGGATCCCCATTTCCGCCGGCGTCTACCAGGGCGTGCGCGTCACCGGCTCGCCCGGGATCAAGGACGACCTGGTGAACGCCGGAGCGATCTGGGAGGACGCACCGGTCGTGATCGACCGCCATTTCGTCTCCAGTCGCAAACCGGACGACCTGCCAGATTTCATGCAGGGCATCTTTCAGGTCGCAGGTGCCAACTAACTTTCCCTGCTGGGACTTTGTTGCGAACCGCACAGGGGAACCGCACTGGGGAACCGCACAGGGGAACCGCACAGGGTCGGTACTGCACGGGGTCGGGAGTCTTTTTCGCCAGGTGACGGCCCTGGATCGGAAACACGCAGATTGCGAAAAAGACTCCCGACACCCTGCCTGCTCGTCCCCCCAACTTTGGCCCGGATTTCTCACACCCTTCCTCGCCAGCAGCAATAAGTCTTTGCCTGGCAAGGAGGACGAGGCGATGGAACCTGACGCGTATTGATCGGATCCCACGTTGAGGATCCCCTTGCGAGCTCGGAAGCAGCGAAATAAACGGGCCAGGCAGACAGGCGGTAGCCGGCTACAGAAGCCGGCTACAGAAGAAGGTTACAGCGGAAGGTTCTAGTAGGGGGTTGCCGCCAGATGTGTGATTGGCTTCAGGTCCGTTTCGCTGGGGCGGCCCTGATGTTGGGGGTTTATTTGGCCAGTAGGCCCTGACCAAATCCCGGCGGGCCGGGACGGGTTTCGGCCTGCAAGAAGAGGCGCTTGGTCAAAGAACGTGGTGGGGGGTCACGCCAGTGTGGCCTCGGCTCGCCGGCGGCCCTTCTGGACCACCCACAGCGATAGCCAGCCAAAAGCGAAAATGCCCAGGTAGTTGCACAGCAAGTCGGCCAGAGAAAAACCGCGATTGGGCTGAATCAGATTCGACATCTCTTCCACGGTTGCCAAGACAACCAGAAACAGATTGCCCTTCAGTATGAACTGTCCGCCGATGCGGACAGTCACCGCGTCCAGCGCGGAATTCAGCAACAGCGAGAGGATACCGACCAGCACGAAATGAGCGATCTTGTCGACGAACGGCACCTGCCGTAAGGCAAAGAATACGGGACGGGCCGCTCCAAAGTTCGCCGAGATGATGATCGCCGCGCAGATCAGTCCGAACAGCAGCGTGAGGGCCCAGGCCAGGGTCAGTCGCGGTCGCCATGACGTCTGGTCGGCCATGATCGTCTCCAGCTGCAGGGGCTGGTCGGTTCTGGTCACGGATAAGTATATACCCGAAATCGGCAGCGATGGGCCCGTTTGTCCAGCTTTGCCAGGCGAGCTGACGGTCCTCCCAAGCGGTTGTTCGGATTAGCGAAAATCGAAAGGCCTTGCGGTCCTCCGATTCCCCAGGCCTTGTCCCTTTCGCTTCCCCGCCCGATCGCCACACCCCCCGCAGCACACGCTAACTCCGCCCCTCCCTCTTCCTCCCGCGCTCTCTGACCCTCGTTTCCATCCCCGCCTCCTACGCTTGCCAGACCGCCCCTCGCTGGCNNCCCAGGCCTTGTCCCTTTCGCTTCCTGCCGCTCTTTCACCCCCTTTCCCCCCCGCCTCCTACGCTTGCCAGACCGCCCCTCGCTGGCCGGCCTTAATCTTGCCGATCTGCCAGCTTTCCAGGCCGAAATCCTTGAGTTGGCTCCGGACACTTTCGGAGTAATAGGGACTGACGACCAGCACCAGCCCAATCCCCATATTGAAGACCCGCTGCATTTCTGCGTCGTCGATGTTGCCCAGTTGTTGCAGCCAGGGAAAAACGGCAGCCACCGGCCAGCTGTCAGTCTGTAGTTGTGCCTGCAAGCCGTCGGGCAAAATCCGCTGGAGGTTTTCGCACAGTCCGCCACCCGTGATGTGAGCGATACCGTGCACGACATGTTTGACCTTGTAGTGCGACAAGATCGCTCGAACCGGTTTCACATAAATCCGCGTCGGTTCCAGAAGGACTTCGCCCACCGAGCGCTGCAGCGGTTCTACCAGGTCATCGACGCTCAGCTTTGCCACGTCAAAAATGACCTTTCGTGCCAGGCTGTAGCCATTGGAGTGCAGGCCGGAGGAGGCGACGCCCAGCACGATGTCGTCGACCTGGATCGCCTGGCCGTCCAGCAACTTGTCACGTTCCACCACGCCGACGCAAAATCCGGCCAGGTCGTAGTCTCCTTTTTGATAAAGGTCGGGCATGATCGCCGTTTCGCCGCCCAGCAGGGCACAATCCGCTTGCAGGCAGCCGCTGGAAATGCCCCGCACGATCTCTTCCAGCCGATGGGGGTCGTCGTGCGACATGGCCACGTAGTCCAGAAAAAACAGCGGCTCGGCCCCACAGCAAATGGCATCGTTGACACTCATCGCCACCAGGTCGATGCCGACGGTGTCATGCCGACCGACCAGCTGGGCGACCTTCAGCTTGGTGCCCACGCCGTCCGTGCAGGAGACCAGTACGGGATCACGGTAGCGGCGTGCGAACAGCTGGTTGGCGAAGTCCAGCTGGAACAGCCCGGCGAACCCGCCATCGCGACCCATCACACGGGGTGTGTAGGTGCGATGCAGTAAACTGGAGAGCCGCGACATCGATTGGCGGTAGATATCCAGATCGACGCCGGCGTCCTTGTAAGTCAGTTTGGCCATCGGCAGGGCTCGGCGGTTGCTAGCACTCAGACAAGCTGCGATTTTACGGGAATCACTGCCGCGGCAAAAGCACTTCCGCCGTCCCGATGACACTCGAAATCCCAACGCATCCGTGTTAAGTTAACTCCCTGGGACAGCTCAGCCAGGTACGCCGATCTGCCTGGCCGCAACTTGGGGGAGGGGAGAGACCTGCCATGAGACGTTTTTACAATCAGCTAGGCTGGATTTGCGGAAAAAACATGTTTTTCTTGATCGTTTTTAGTATGGCGGCCGTGCTTGCCGCGGCCCCGCCGGACCCACCCCCGGCCAGCCGCTACGCGCCGATCGCCGACCTGGCCACTCAGGTCGATTACCACATCGGCATGCTGGAAAAGGCCTTGGACACCTCAGCGGATGAATACAACGAGCTGAAACAAAAGACGGTCAGCAAGAATGCGGGGATGTTGGCCGTCCTGGCCCTGGTCATCGGCAACCATGACCAGGACCATGGGCTCAAGGCATCCGCGGGCCAGGTGCTGGCGGCGGCCGAGCGGCTGGCGGCGGTTGCAAACGACCCAGCGGCGGCCCGCGCGGAGTTCACCCGCATCAAAACGGCGATCGCAGGCGAAGCCGCCGACGGCGGCGGACCCGCCGCTTCCCTCAAGTGGCGGAAAGTTGCCGACCTGGAAGGCCTGATGAAACAGGTCCAATTTCTGAACAGCCGACTCAAGCGGAGCGTGAAGGGATCGAAGCTCAAATCGCAGGCAGACAAGACGACGGCCTACTCCGCCACGTTGGCCGCGATCGCCCAAGCCACGCTTGCCGATACCAGCGACGTGGAAAACCCGGCCGATCTGGACAAGTGGTATCAGTTCTGTGCCGAGATGCGGGATGCGGCCGGCGAGGTGAACCAGGCCATTCACCAGCAGGACGAAGAAAGCGTCCAGGCCGCGATGGAAAAGCTGAAGGCCAGCTGTGACGCCTGTCATGCGGTGTTTGAAGAGGACCAGCTGTAGATGTCGCGTGAAAAGAGTGAAGCGGCTTTCGCGCAGGCAGTCAAGCGGATGCCTGGGGGTGTGAACAGCCCGGCACGGGCCTTCGGCGCGGTCGGCGGTACGCCGCTGGTCATCGATCACGCCCAAGGGGCCTACCTCTACGATCTGGATGGCAATCGCTACATCGATTACATCGGATCCTGGGGACCGATGATCCTGGGACACGCCCACCCGGAGGTGCTGGACGCCGTCCGGTCGGCGGCGGGGCGGGGGACAAGTTTTGGGGCGCCCACCGAGGCGGAAACCGAACTGGCTCGGCTGATCATCGACGCCGTGCCCTCGGTGGAAAAGGTGCGGCTGGTCAACTCCGGCACGGAGGCGACGATGAGCGCCATTCGGCTGGCGCGGGGGTTCACGGGCCGCGACCGGATCGTCAAGTTTGCCGGCAACTATCACGGGCACGTCGATAGCCTGCTTGTCGCCGCCGGCAGCAGTGCCGCCACGCTGGCCGTACCCGATTCGCCAGGCGTCACGGCCGGGGCCTCGGCCGATACGCTGGTGCTGGCCTACAACGACCCGGCAGGTCTGGAAAAAGCATTTGCCGCTCAGGGTTCGCAGATCGCCGCGGTGATTGTCGAACCGATCGTGGGCAACATGGGCTGTGTCGTGCCGACCGAAGATTTCCTCCAGGCCCTCCGCGGCGAAACCGCTGCTCATGGCGCCCTGTTGATTTACGACGAAGTCATGACCGGGTTCCGAGTGGCCTATGGGGGGGCCCAGGCGCTGCAGGCAGTTCGCCCGGACCTGACGACCTTGGGCAAGATCGTCGGCGGTGGGCTGCCGGTGGGGGCCTACGGCGGCCGGGCCGAGATCATGGACAACGTGCTTCCGGTGGGAAAGGTTTTTCAGGCGGGTACCTTAAGCGGCAACCCGCTGGCGACGGCGGCCGGGATTGCCACGTTGCGGCACTTGCGCGACAGGCCACCCTACCAGCAGCTGGAGGCCCTGGGCGCTCGCCTGGAAGCCGGCCTCCGCCAGGCCGCCCTGGAGGCGCAAGTCAAGCACAGCGTGGCCCGAGTGGGCAGCATGTTGACCCTGTTCTTCCACCCGCAACCGGTCGTCGATTGGCAGACCGCCGCGGGCTGTGACACGCAGGCGTTTGCCAGGTTCTTCTGGAAGATGATCGACCAGGGGGTCTATCTGCCCTGCAGCCAATACGAAGCCATGTTCATCTCGGCGGCACACACCGAGGCCGATATCGACGCCACCGTCGCCGCGGCCCGGCAAGCGCTCAACGCCCGCTAACCGGGCTCGATTCCGCGGCGGCTGCACCCCCAGGCCAGCTCGGCCGGCCGCGCGCCAAGCACCCCGGCTGCTCAAGCCCGGCCTCAGGCGGAAAGGCTGTCCGTTCGCGCCAGGCTGGCACCCAGCAGCCGGGGTGCG
>WVZU01000210.1:8829-8978 GCA_011772275.1 Planctomycetales bacterium
GGCTGCCCGTTCGCGCCCGGCTGGCACCCAGCAGCCGGGGTGCGGAAACCACGGGGATGAGCGGACCGTTGAAGGGTATTCGGTTAAGGGTGTTCGGTTAAGAGTGTTCGGTTAAGAGTGTTCGGTTAAGAGTGTTCGGTTAAGGGTGT
>WVZU01000166.1 GCA_011772275.1 Planctomycetales bacterium
TTGCCGCTCGCCGCTGATCTCCATCGCGGCCAACGCCGGCCAGGACGGCAGCATCGTCTGCGAGAAGGTGGCCGACAGCGACGGGAACTTCGGTTACAACGCCGCGACCGATGTGTACGAGGACCTGGTCGAGGCCGGCGTGATCGATCCGACGAAGGTCACCCGCACGGCCCTCCAGAATGCCGCCAGCGTCTCGACGCTGCTGCTGACCAGCGACGCCCTGATCGCAGAAAAGCCCAAGGAGGAGAAGAAAGGCGCAGCCGGGCACGGCGGCGACTACGATATGTATTGATCATCGTTTGGAAAAAGCCGCAAAATCGAAAAGGGGCCGGCGCCAAGGCGCTGGTCCCTTTTTTCGTTGGCGTCCCCGGCTTTAGTACGCTCTTGGCCGTCAGCTACGTATGGGCGGACTTCGAATCGCTCGTCACTCAGCTGGCTCATTCCGCCTGCAGGCGGTACTCCAACTGCGGCGATGCTTCGGTCCAACAAGTTGATTTGCGGGACTTAAAAAAACCAGAATGCCGACTGTGATGCTTTATGACAAGAATGCGAATCGTATCGGGTAGACAACGGAAGTACACGCAGTAAGGAAACTGCTTGACGCGGCACCGTTGGAAATTGCCCTCAATAATCGGAAATCGTTTTGGATCTCGCAGGATTTGTTCGACCGCGGTATCGACTGCGTCAAGAAAATCCGATCCCAGGCCGGCGGCTCGTCGATCGTAAAATTTCGCGTCTTCAATCAGCTCGTTTTCCGCGTCCGGATGCCACGTCACTCGCATCCGATCGACCGCCGTGCATTCTCCATCACGTCCGCATGCGAGCGCTCGGAAACGTCACCTCGCGACAACTCTTCATCGCGACGCCGCGCATCGGTAATGGCCTCGGCATCAGATTCCGGCGTGATGGCGACAAGTTCATCCTCAATGCTTTCCCAAAGTCGTTGTGCAATGGCTGCCCGTTCCGTTGGCGGTAGAGCCATAATCTGATTTGTTAGGTCAGCCGTGCTCATTGAGATTTTTCCTGTGCAGGCAAGTGGATATTTAGTCTTTACGCGAAGAGCTCTTTGATCAGACGGCCGCCGTTGGCGATTTTCATGGGGCGGCCGTTCGTGGCGGTGAAGCGCGTGTCGAGCGAGATGCCGATGCCGTGCAGTACCGAGGCCATCAGGTCTTCGGATGTGTAGGGCTCGGTGTCGACCGCCGTGCCGTCCGCGTTGGTCTGGCCCACCGCAATGCCGCGCTGGAAACCGGCACCGCCCACCACGACGCTCCAACTGCGGGCCCAGTGGTCGCGGCCCGTGTTGCCGTTGATCCGCGGCGTGCGGCCGAACTCGCCCATCCACACAATGGCCACATTGTCCAGCATGCCTCGCTGGTCCAGGTCGCTGACCAACGCGGCCATGGCCCGATCCATCTCGGGCAGCTTGGTTTGCAGGCGGTCGAAATTGTCACTGTGCGTGTCCCAGCCGCCCAAATTGACTTCGACGAAGGGCACACCCGTTTCCACGAGGCGGCGAGCCATCAGGCAGCCGCGGCCGAAGTTGGTGTTGCCATATTGCTCGCGGACCTCGGCCGACTCCTGGTTGACCTTAAACGCGTCCATCTGCTTGCTGCTCATCAGCCGCTGGGTCTTCTGCAGCACCTTGGCATGTTCCTGCGGTGCGCTGCCCCGGTTCTGACGTATAAAACTGGCTTCGAGCTGGTTCAGCAGTTTCACGCGATCACGAACCCGTTCGGGATCGATGTCCATCTGCAGGTCTTTGACCTGGCCGTTGGAATTGACGACGAACGGCGCATAGGCCATGCCCAGGAATCCTGGACCGGCACTGCTACCGCCGACCGAGACAAAGGGAGGGATCTCCAGCTGCGGGCGGGTCGGTTCCAGTTCATGAGCGACCACGGCACCGTAGCTGGGGTGCTGGACGTTTGGATTGGGCACGTAACCGGTGTGCATGTAATAACGTCCCCGGTTATGGTCGGCCTCACGCGTGCTCATCGACCTCACGATCGACATGTGGTGCATCTGCTGGGCCATCAACGGCATATGCTCGGTGATCTGCATGTCCCCGCTGGTGGCGATGGGTCGGAAGGGCCCCCCATTGACGCTACCCGGCTTGAGGTCCCAGATGTCGATCGTGGCCGGTCCGCCGCCCATCCACAACAGGATGACTGCCTTTTGGTTCTTCTGCAGATCGGCGGCATGGGCTTGGAGGGTAGAAGCAAAATTCAAGGCCGGCACAGCCAGGGCGGAAGCGCCCGCGACATGCTTCATGAAGTGACGACGCGACATACCGTCTGGCGTACTGAAATCGAACTGCATGCGATATTCTCCTCAAGCTGGCTGGGAACGAGTTCCCTTGGCGGGCGGCGATTTTTCAGAGGCGCGGGGGAACGACCGCGCGTGCCGGCAGACTTCCGTTTTTCCGCTCCTGGTTCAATGATTCAAAATAAACTCATTCGAGTTTAGCAGTACCCACCACACATCCTGGAGCGCCTCGACAATGTTCGTTCGACGAGCCAGGGTAGTATTGGCCGCGTTGCGCTCGGTCTTTGTGGCTTCCCGGGCCAGAGCGGATCTGAACAACAACTGGATCTTGGCGGTCGGTTTTGTTGCCGGATCGCTGGCGACCCTTTGCAAAAATCCGCCCTGATCGGTGCTGGTGGCTCGCCGGATGAGATCCCCGTTCATCATCATCAGGATCTGGGGGATGGTGCCGTTGAAGGTGCTCGTTTCGTCATTCTCGTCGGTCCCAAATGCGATCACGAACTGTGCCAGCCACATCCTTTTGGCCTCCTCCTGCTGTTCGTACGCACCGCGGGTCTTGTGGGCCTCGGTCGCCACCAGCAGCGACTCGTACAGCTGCTCGGCCTGCATCTGCCGCGGATAAAAACGACTGAATGCCGGCGGGTTCCCCCGTTGCGGGTCGTCGTCCTGGTTGGTCTTATTGAACCTGCTGGACAGCTGGTAGGGCTCGCTGAGCGTAATCCAGCGGATCAACTGTTTGATATCGTAGCCGCCGTTCCGAAACTCTTCGGCCAACTTCTCCAGCAGTTCGGGTTGGGTGGGAGGATTGTGTGGCCCCAGATCGTCAAACGGCTTGGTGAATCCGTAGCTGAAAAAATGAGCCCACATACGATTGACCATCGCCACCGGCAGGTAGCCGGAGTCGACGACCAGGCGAGCCAGTTCCGAGCGGCGGTTGACGTCGTCGAGGAAACCGCTCCGATCCAATTCCGTGCGGGCCCCGTCGATGTCGGTGAAGACGGGGTAAGCGGCTTGGAGGACGCCGTTACGCAGCTCGTAATAGACTTCCGCCTCTTCCGGCGCCCGGCTGGGGCCCTCGTAGTCCTCGTTGTCCAGATCGATATAGGCGATGTCCTGACCATTGCCAAACCGCCGCAGGGCAACGGTCTGGCGGAAGAAGGAGTTCATCTCCCAAAATTGATTTTGCTTCCAGTTGTTGAAGGGATGGTCGTGACACTGGGTACACTGCACTCGGACTCCCAGGAAAAGCTGGGATGTCTGAGCCGTTGCCTGCACGCCATCCTCCGCCAGCTTGCCAGCCAGAAAGTTGACGGCACCGTTAAAACCAGGCTGGTCCGGTTTGTTGGTTCCGCGGGCACTTATCAATTCCGATACCATTTGGTCGTAAGATTTGTTCTGCCGAAAAGACTCCCGCAGATAATGCTGCATCCCCTGCCGACTGACCGGCGATTCGGCATCATTCCCGCCACTGCGTCCTATGAGGATGTTGGTCCAGATCGTTGTCCAGTGGCGGGCGTATTCTGTTGCGTACTGGTCCGACAACAAACGATCGACCAGGCGAATTCGTTTGTCGGCGCGCCGATCGTCAAGAAACGCGTCCAGCTCTGCGACCGAAGGGATCCGACCCAGCACGTCCAGATAGACACGCCGACACCATTTGCCGTCGCTCGCCCGGTCCGATGGCTTGAAACCGTAGTCCGCCCAATTTTGCCGCAGCTGCTTGTTGATAAAGGCGACCGTGGGTTCGAAGTAAGCAGCGGCAGCGTCGGGTCGCTGCCGGAGGGCAGCCGCGTCCTTCCCGTTTGGCTTGGCCGCCGACAGCAGGGGAACAGCCACCAGGCTCATGATCGTGACGGCCAGCAGGGCCAACGGCCGGCGGGAGCGGTCGCGTAAGAGGTGCTCGATCGGGAGAGCCAACATACGGTTCACCACCCTGGGAAGAATCGTTTGCCACCAGATGGGAACCATGGCCACCATGATCCCCCCCACCAAACCGTTCATCCTACGACAGCGAGGCGGCCGTTCCAACGGTCGACAACGCGGTGGGGAACAGTTCGCTAAGATCCAACGCGGCAAAGGGTGGAAATTATTCCCCAAATGCCCGACCAAAAAATGGCCCCCACCCCCGCCTTGGTACACCCCTCTAATGGGGTACAGAATTGTTTTATTTTAATACATATGTTCAATAATAATACAACAGGCGAGCTGGGAAGCCGGTTTGACTGGTTCCCTACTCGCCTGTTGTTCGGCGGCTGCTGTGTCCAGCGAACCGCTCGTCAGGTGCCAAGCTCTCCTCTGCCTTCCTGATCTCCTCTAGCTGGTCTGGCCAACGTAAGCCTTTGTTGGCCCTGATGTTCCGCTAATTGGCACCGGCCTCTTCTTATCGCCGGCCCCGGGTCTGTGCCTGCATTCTCTGTTCCGACCCCGTCCGGCCTGCTGACTGTGGAGAATTGCCTCTTCACCACAGCTTTTTTTGACCGCAATCCGCGTGCCAACCAACTGGCAAGCGGGCGATTGGCCGATTTTTGCCTTGGGCTGGCTGAGGGGGGGGCATGGCAAAAAAAGACCGGGCGGGCGGTCAGGCCGCCGGCCCGGTCGCAGGAGCTGCCAGGGTGGGTGGGGGTCCCCTGGGCCTGGCTTAGATGTCGAAGTACAGGCAGAACTCGTAAGGATGGGGCCGCAGCCGCAGGGCGTCGACTTCCTTCTCATTCTTGTAATTGATCCAGGTGTCGATAACGTCCTTGGTAAAGACATCTCCCCGCAAGAGGAATTCGTGGTCGCGCCGCAGGGCGGCCAGCGAATCGTGCAGCGAACCGGGCGTGGTCGGTACCTCGGCCGCTTCCTCCGGGCTCAAATCGTAGATGTCCTTGTCCAGTGGCTCGCCCGGATGGATCTTGTTCTGCACACCGTCCAGGATCGCCATCAGCATGGCGGAGAAGGCCAGGTAGGGATTGCAGCTGGGGTCCGGGCAACGGAACTCCACCCGCTTGGCCTTGGGGCTGGGGCTGTACATCGGGATCCGGCAGGCGGCCGAACGATTCCGTTGGGAGTAGGCCAGATTGACGGGCGCCTCGTACCCCGGCACCAAGCGCTTGTAGCTATTGGTGGTCGGATTGGTAAAGGCCAGCACGCTGGGAGCGTGTCGCAGCAGGCCCCCGATGGCATACAAGGCCGTTTCGCTCAACCCCGCATAGCCGCCACCGGCGAACAACGGTTCCCCATCTTTCCACAGCGACATGTGGGTGTGCATGCCGGAACCGTTGTCTTCAAAGACCGGCTTGGGCATGAAGGTCACCGTCTTGCCGTGCCGACGGGCCACGTTCTTGATGATGTACTTGTACATCATCATCTTGTCGGACATGGTCACCAGTTCGTCAAACTTCAGGTCGATTTCTGCCTGGCCGGCCGTGCCGACTTCGTGGTGCTGGCATTCGACATCCAGTCCGGATTCGACCATGGTCTGCATCATCTCGTTGCGGATGTCCATCATCTGGTCGGCCGGGGGGACAGGGAAATACCCTTCCTTGTGCCGCAATTTGTAACCCAGGTTCGGCCCTTCGCCGACCGCCTTGGTGTTCTTGCCGCGGTTCCACTGGCCTTCGATACTGTCAATGAAATAGAACCCCTGATTGGGGGTCTGATCGAAACGCACGTCGTCAAAGATGAAGAATTCGGCCTCTGGCCCGACAAAACAGGTGTCGGCAATACCGGTGCTCTTCATGTAATTGACCGATTTCCGCGCCACGTTGCGGGGATCCCGCGTGTAATCCTCGCGGGTGATCGGATCCTGGATGTTGCAGATCATGGCCACGGTGGGCAGGGACGTGAACGGATCCAAAAAGGCGGTATCCGACTGCGGAACGACCAGCATGTCGCTCTCGTTGATCGCCTGCCAACCGCGGATGCTGGAGCCGTCAAAGCCGAGACCCTCCTCAAACACGTCCTCGTCCAGCTTGTCGACCGGGATCGTAAAATGCTGCCAGAGGCCGGGGAAATCCATGAAGCGGAGGTCGATCGCCTTCACGTCGTTCTCCCGACACATCGCCAATACTTCGCTAGGTGTCTTGGACATAACCAAATAGCTCCTGTTCTACTGCCAAGCGGCCATGGGCTGTTCTGAGTGCAACGGCCGGTGATTTGTTTTGCCTGGGCAAGCGCCGTCCGCGCCGGCAATAATCTCCGCTCGGCTCAAGAAAAATAGTCCTCGGTAATCCATCCCCTCCCTACGCATTCCATTCCCTACCGCCCGTCACGCGGGGCAGCCATAAAATGTCAAAAACGAGGCAAATCAAATGCCACGCGATCTGCGCAAGCCAGCATCATAGCGCATAATCTCTAAATTTCAATTGGCTTGCGAACATTTTTTGGAAATTGCCGCCGGCCGGCCAGACGGAAAATCTGCTCGATTATTCAGCAGCGTCTGATCAGCCTCTGCGCAAGGTAACCGCCACCTGGTGGTCGGCTGGGCTCCCGCGGGCCACTGATTGAGAAGCTTAAAAGATCGACAAGCTGGGGCAAATTGGGGGCGGCGGGGCCGCGGCACGGCGGGCGCTCCCCCCCTGGAGGCGGGTCCAGGTCGCTCGCCGCCCCCCCTGACCGGGATCCGGGTCTGCCGTGGCGCGGCCCGGTTTGGGGGGGGCTTTGGGCCACAGCAGCCCTCGGCCATCGATGTGCCATATTTCCTTCGGCCGGCGGCGGGGAGGAAACACGCCCGCGGGGGTGTCGGCTGCAGCGGTCCGGGTCTGCCGGCAGGCTCGGCGGTCGAGCGGCGCGGGGAGATTAAGAGATTATTGGCGGCGTGTCAGCTGTCCTCGGGCCGCCTGGACGGCCTGTTGCAGGACAGGGTCTCCCGACGGGTTTTGGGAACCGTCGAATTGCGGTTTGGCCACCTCTTGAACCAGCAGGTCGGGAGAGACGCCGGCCCCGCTGATGGGACGGCCGCTGGGCGAATAGAACTTGGCCGTTGTTAACCGCAGACCTGCCTCGCCATGTGCCAGGGGAAAGATGCCTTGCACCGAACCCTTCCCGTAGCTGCGCGAGCCAACGATGGTGCCACGGCGCTGATCGCGAATGGCGGCAGCAAATATTTCGCTGGCACTGGCGCTGTCATGATCGATCAGCACGATCAACGGCACGCCCCAGGTGTTGGCTCGTCGAGCGGCGTAGTCGTAGTCTTCCTCATGGTTACGACCTCGCGTGGAGACGATCTTGCCTTGGTAGATAAACTTGTCCGACACGTCTACCGCGGCGCTTAACAAGCCCCCCGGATTCCCCCGGACATCGATAATCAGGCTCTTCATGCCTCGGCGGTACAGATTCCACAGCGTGGTATCCAGGTCACGACTGGTGTCCCGCTGAAAGCTGACCAGCTTCAGGTAAGCGATTCCCGCGGCGACATCGACGATCCTGGCATCATGGATGCTGGGCACATCTACCTGTTCGCGACGAACGCGGACCAGCCGCGTGGTGCTGCTGGTCGAGCCCAGCAGCAGTTCCACGACGCTGCCCTGCGGGCCTTGCAACAGCGAGGCGGCTTTTTCGGTCGTGATGCCCTCGGTCGACTGACCATCGACCGCCAGGATGCGATCACCGGCCGTCAGCCCCGCTCGGTCGGCGGGGCTGCCGGGAATGACTGCGACCAGCAGCAATGCGCCTTGGCCCGCCTTCATCTCGATACCCAGCCCCACGAAGTTGCCATCGATCTGCGAGTAGACATCGCGCAGCTGGTCGCCCGTCAGGTAGCTGGAATAGGTGTCCAGCCCGCCCGAGGCGCCGCTGACATATTCCATGACCACCGCCGCAGGCCGGATGCCCAGCTGTCGCTGGAGTATCTGCGCGGCGTGCCCCACGGCGGCCACGGCGTCACGACGCTGCGAAATCGGCAGCCGGTCGATCACCGCATGCAGCCGCAGCAAGGCATGATCTGCCTGAGCGGTTGAAACCGAGCGTAGATTTGTGTCGATGAACGCCGAATCGCGGAGGGCAATCTCCAAGGTCTGCGTACCGCGACGTACCAGCCGCCGCCAATCGACGTTGTCCACGTAATGTGTCTGGATCTTTAAGAGGATCTCGTCGTACAACTCCAACGCTTCGCGGACGTTGAGCGTTGTTACTGATTTGCAAAAACTGGCATCCGCATAGCGGCGTGCGAGGTTGTAGTGAATCTTGGCCCAGTCCGCCCGCTCACTTAGCTGCGGATCCCCGGGAATGTCCTTCAACGCGTCCTCGTAATGAGTTAGCGCCTCGCCCCATTTATGCTGCCGTTCCAGCATGACACCACGTTCGATGACGGCATCGCGCGTGGCAGACAGGCCCGCTGGGACAATTCCGACTTGGGCAACAGCCGGAACGGCCAGCGCGGCAGACAGCACCGTGGCGGCAAAAAGTAAACGGGCAAAGTCTCGCAGCGAGAAACTGCGGGAAAAGAAAAAGAAGGCGTGAGGGAGGCTGCGTTGCATGATGGGGACCCAGAATCTGACAGTTGTCGTAGCCGCGCCAGCGCGGTCGACCGAACAGACGGGTCCAGCCTTTCGGTCAAAGCAATATACGTCACGTTTTCGAGCCGGTCAAAAAAGGCGCCGAAAACTTTTCGCTTCCCTAACCCAATCAACCCTGACAGTCCTTTCCAGGGTTCTCACCTGGCAACGATTACACACCGTCACGCGATGAAAAATAGCTGCAGCGGTCAAACGCCTTGGGCATGCCGTGACGCGCCCAACGGCTGGGAACGCTTCACCCCGCAGACCGTTTCAACCATTCATGTGCATTTTTACGCCGCTCTTTTTCAGATCAAGATCTTGACATATGTTCGCGGCGTGCGTAGTTGCCGCCCTGCGGCCCCTGGCCAGCCCTCTGTGGTTACGCCCGCACCCGGCACCCGGACAAACGGGACTCACCCAGGCCGCACCCGCCCTACCAGCAACCGGAAAAACCGTCGTGAACTGAAGAATTTGCCCCAAACGGTCGATACGAGACCTGGATAGTTGACTTTGATGACTAAGATGCTTATCATTTAGTGGATCCACCCGAACCAAGTGCCCTAAGCCATGACCAGTCCGCTGCTTACCAACCAACCGGCTGCCGCCGATCCTCAGCCGGAACCGCTGGCCCTGACGCCGCAGTTGCGAGACGAACTGGCGGGGGCCAGCCAGGCGTTGGAGCAGGCGACCCCTGAGCAGATCATTGCCTGGGCGGTCGACCGATTTTTCCCGCGGCTGACGATGGCAACGGCCTTTGGCCCGGAGGGCTGTGTCATCATTTACTTGCTCTCCCGAATCCAGCCGCAGACCTACGTGTTTAACCTGGACACGGGCTACCAGTTCCAGGAGACGCTGGAGCTGCGCGATCGTCTGGCCCAAAAGTACGGCATCCTTGTCCAGCTCAAGAAGCCGGAGTTGACGGTGGCCCAATACGAAGCGAAACATGGCGGGCCGCTCTACCAGACCAACCCGGACCAGTGCTGCCTGGATCGCAAGGTCAAAGTCTTGCGTGAGGCGGTCCAGGGGATGCATGCCTGGATGAGCGGGATCCGGCGGGACCAGAGTCCCGATCGAGCCGCGGCGCCGATCGTGGGCTGGGATTCCAGATTCAACCTGGTGAAGATCAGCCCCCTGGCCAACTGGACCAAGTCGGACGTCTGGAAGTTGATCCTCCAGGAGGGCATCCCCTACAACCGGCTCCACGACCAGGGATACCCCAGCATCGGCTGCTGGCCCTGCACCCAGTCGGTGATGTTCGGCCAGGACGAACGAGCCGGCCGCTGGAGCGGTAGTGCGAAAACCGAGTGCGGTCTGCACGGCATGGAGTTTGAACAAGGAGGCGGCATCTAACTGCCGGATGCTGGCGAGCAAAAACCGTCTGGCACTTGGTCTCCGAGATTGAGCATGAAAATTTCTGCCAGGACTGAATATGCCTGCATTGCCGTATTGGACCTGGCGGCCCGTTACGGGTCGGGGGAACCGGCCCGCGTGCGGGACATTGCCGACGCTCATCGAATTCCCGCGCGGTTCCTGGTCCAGATTCTCCTGCAGCTGAAAACGGCCGGGCTGGTCAACAGTGTCCGCGGCGCGGCGGGTGGCTACCAGTTGATCCGGCCGCCCGAGGAGGTCACGCTGGCCGCTGTGATGGCGGCCGTGGAGGGGCACCCCGCACCGGCTGGCCAGGCGGCCACCGCCAGCTCACAGACCCGCGCTTTGCACCACGTGTGGCGGGCCGCCGCGGAAGCTCAACAGGAACTGCTGGCAGGCGTGACCCTGGCCGACCTGCTGGACCGCGCTCAAGAAACGGCCGAACCGATGTACTACATCTAAATGAGCGAGCCCCAATACGGGACCTTTCCGTCGATCCTTGACGGTAGAAAGACTTCCGTTAGCGGCTTGTCCTCTGGAAAATCGTGGTTGCTTTGAGGCCTTTGAGGAAGGACTCAATGGTGCCTGCCCGAAAAGCTGTCATTCATATCAATCCCATCGCTCGCTTTTGAGGCTTGCGGTCCATGGTCGCCGAAGCGCGCTTGGGCATTGAGCACCCCGGCTGCTTTGGGTCGACCGA
>WVZU01000040.1 GCA_011772275.1 Planctomycetales bacterium
CCGTCAGAGGACGGAACGACCAACAGGTGGCCGTAAGGAAAACTTCATGGTTCGCAGATGGTTCCCCGGGGCGCTGCTGGTCGCCCTGATGACGGTGGCAAGCGTGAACCGGGTGGTGGCTGACGAACCGCCGCGGACCGGTGCGGAAGGCGTGAACCAAGCTTTTCCGGTACCGCGACCTGAGCCCGTGGATCCGCCCAGCCCGGCTGACCTGCAGGCCGCGCTGACCGGCGGGGTCGATTTTTTGTTGAACGTCCAGGTCCACAACGGCGCCTGGGGCAGCCCGCGGCGAACCAAGGGAATGGATGTCTACGCACCCGTTCCTGGTGCTCATCATGCCTTTCGCGCCGCGACGACGGCCTTGTGCCTGATGGCCCTGATCGAAAGCGGCGACAGCCGGCCCGAGGTTCAGCGGGCAATCCAGCGGGGCCAAGCATGGTGGCTGGCTCATGGTCAGCAGGTACGTCGAGCCGACGGGGTTGCCTTGTACAACGTGTGGGCACACGCGTACGGCATTCAGGCGCTGCTAAAAATGCAGAGCCGAGCCGCGGGCCAGCAAGATGACTCGACAGCAACCAGAGAGCCCATTCAAAAGGCGATCCAGCACCAGATTCGGATGCTGGACCGCTACGAATCGGTCAACGGGGGCTGGGGATATTACGATTTTTCGTACCAGCTGCAAAAACCATCCAGCATTCCGACCTGTTTTACGACCGCCACCTGCCTGATCGCCTTGCTGCAGGCACGGCAGGCCGGTTACGAGGTACAGCAGCGGACGATTCAGCGGGCGGTGGAGGCTATCAACCGGCAGCGCAAGGCCGACTTCAGTTACCTCTACAGCGGCAGGCACCGCTGGTACCCGATGTTCGGTATCAACCGGCCCGCCGGTAGCCTCGGACGTAGCCAGGTCTGCAATCTGGCCCTGCGGATGTCGGGTGACGAGCGGGTGACGGACCAGGTGCTGATCGACTGGCTGGATCGGCTGTTTGCCCGCAATCTGTGGCTGGATATCGGCCGAAAGCGGCCGATACCCCACGAGTCGTATTTTGGCGTGGCTGGCTATTTCTTCTACTACGGCCACTATTATGCGTCGTTGTGCATCGAGCAGTTGCCGGCCGCCCAGCGGCCGCAATATCAGGCGATGATGGCCAGGCTGCTGCTGGGCCTGCAGGAAAAAGATGGGTCGTGGTGGGACTTTCCACTGTACGATTACCACCAGCCCTACGGGACGGCCATGGCGGTGATGTCCCTGATCCGCTGCCGCGCCGCAGAAAAGCAGGCCGCCAACAGCTCCCGGCACGCCGGGATTCCGGCAACGGCCAGACCAAGCGCCCCCTCGGATGCCAGACCGAGCGCCCCGGCGGATTGAGGACGCGTTCTGCAGAGGGGTATGGCTGTCAAAGCGAGCTTCTGCCCCAACAGCCGGGGTGCTGCAAGGGCGTCAAGCGAGCGAGTCAGGCATGCCGAATTCGTTCCCCGACACAGCCTGCGCGCTACATCCCGTCCAGCAGCCGCTGGACTTCTTGTTCCATCTGTCGCGTGAGCTCGGCGGCCGCACCTTTGGCTTTGCGATCGCGGGGGACCGGGATCGGCGGACCGAAGACCACGGTCGCCCTCCGTCGGCCGCGGATGGCGGCGCTGTAGACGCCCAGGACATCCTCTTCGAACTTGTCCAGCGTCTCGGCCATCCGCTCGATGGTCGGTCGCTCCTGCACGTAGTCCCCTGGGTAGCTGAACAGTTGCACGACCAGGAACAAGTCGTCCAGATCGTGTTGGAAGGCCTTGCGTCCGGCATCGCCTGCCGCTAGCTGGGCCAGCTGCTGGAGGGCGTGTCGCCGCAGCAGTTTGACCCGTTCGGGAATCTGCCGCTGCGGGTCCGCCGGTTCGATGCCGTACCGCTCTTCGATTTCGTTCAGGATATGGTCGGCCAGGGCGTCGATCCGCTGAGGTAGCGGCCCGGTGGCGGTATGCCCCAAAAATTCCAGTTCTTTCAGGGCCATGGCGCCTTCGGCAAAACGGTAAATCCGCTGGGGCAGTGTCAGATCCGGCCGGGGTCGCCAGAAGATTTCCTCTTCCAGCCGATCCATCAAGGCCAGCAGGTTATCTGTCGGGTCGTCGAGGTATTGGTATTTGATGCCGCAGGGGATGCAGACCACCTCGCGGGCGGCCCGTTTGGCGGCCGTCAGGGCGATGGTGGCGGCCCCCTCACGAAAGGGCGTCACCCGCTCGTTGATGTGATACACCTCCCCCTCGGGGAAGATGACCAGCGGATACGGCCGGTTTTGCAGAATCTGTGTGGCCTGGCGAAAGGCCGTCAAGTCCGTCCCCTCCCGGTCGACGCTGAAACAGCCGTGAGATTGCAGGATCCACTGGCCGATCCGTGTCCGCTGAGCGAATACTTGCCAGGCGGTCATGAAGAAAAAGGGGCAGCCGGCCTGGTCCGCGGCGTTGTACATGATGTGGGCGTCGGCGTGGCCCGAATGATTGGGGGTGATCAGGATCCCCTGGCCGGCCTCCATCGCCGCTTGCAGAGGACCCGGCTGCCGGACTTCGACCTCCATCAATTGTTGCTCGCGGTGCTGCATCCGCTGGCGGAGCGGTCGCCACAACCAGACCCAGAAGGGATGCAATTTTGGCGGCCACCAGCGGGGGGGTATTTGCTGGGCATAGCGATTCATGACGGCATCCTAAACCAGGCGGCTTCCCAGGCCCAGATGTGATAGCAGGGGGACGATCATCACTCTTTTGTCCGCTTCCGCCAATCTGTATTATGTGCGGCGTATGTCCGACTACCGCATAGAACGTGATTCGATGGGTGAAGTACGGGTCCCGGCCGGGGCCTATTACGGGGCCCAAACCCAGCGGGCCGTCCACAATTTTCCCATTTCCGGATGGTCCCTCCCGCCGGCCCTGATCCACGCCCTGGGGGAGGTGAAATACGCGGCAGCGGTTGCCAACCGCGATCTGGGAAAACTGACCGGCAGCGGCAAAAATCCGCTGAAGGCCGCCCAGGTGGAGGCGTTGCTGGCCGCCTGCCGCGAAGTGGCAGCAGGCGAGCTGGATGACCAGTTTCCCATCGATGTCTTTCAAACCGGTTCGGGCACTTCCAGCAACATGAACGCCAACGAGGTGATCAGCAGTCGGGCCATCGAGTTGTCGGGCGGAGATCGGTTTGCGGCCCAGAAACCGATCCATCCCAACGACCATGTGAACATGGGGCAGAGCACCAATGACATGTTCCCCACGGCGATCCACGTGGCGGTGGGCGTGCAGATCCAGCAGCGGCTGATTCCGGCCCTGGAGCGTTTTTGCGAGGTGCTAACTGAAAAGGCATCGCAGTGGGACCAGGTGATCAAGATCGGCCGCACGCATCTGGCCGATGCGACACCGCTGCGGCTGGGCCAGGAGATCGGCGGGTTCGCTCGCCAGCTGCAGCTCTCCGTCCAGCGGGCCCAGAGTGCCGTGGAAGCGGTCGTCGAACTTCCGGTGGGAGGCACGGCCGTGGGCAGTGGCATCAATACGCATCCTCAATTCGGCGCCCGGGTCTCCGCGGTACTGGCCGAGCAAACCGGCATCGGCTTCGTGGAGGCCGTCAACCATTTCGAAGCCAACGCTCAGCGGGACGGCCTGGTCGAGTGCCATGGCAACCTGCGGGCGATCGCCGTGACGCTGATGAACGTGGCCAACAATATCCGCTGGCTGGGTTCGGGTCCGCGGTGTGGTTTTTACGAGTTAAAACTGCCCGATTTGCAACCGGGAAGTTCGATCATGCCCGGCAAGGTCAATCCGGTGATGTGCGAAAGCCTGATGCAGGTGGCGGCCCGGGTGATGGGCAATGACCAGACGGTGGCGGTCTGTGGGGCCAGCGGCGGGCAGTTCCAGTTAAACATCATGATGCCGGTGATGGGCCAGACGACGCTGGAGAGCATCGCGCTGATGGCCCGGGCGGTGGAGGCTTTTATCGATTTCTGCGCCGCGGATATGGAGGCTCATGTGGAGGCCTGTGAGGCGGCGGTGGAAAAGAGTCTTTCCATGGTCACCAGCCTGAACCCCTACATCGGCTACGAAAAGGCCGCGGCCCTGGCCAAGGAAGCGTTCCAGACGGGCCAAACGATTCGCCAGTTGTGCCGTGCTCAGCAGGTTTTGCCCGATCGGCAGTTGGACGAAGCGCTGGATGCGATGCGGATGACCGAGCCGCACGAGTAAGCCCCACATCGAAATGAGAAGGAGATCGGATCGATGCCGCGAGGTCTGAAAAACACACTCTGTCTGGCGTTGGTGACCGGCTTGTCGATCGTTGTTCTCGCGCCCGCGTCGGCTGCTGCACAAAAAGCCCTGCAGCCGGTGCAATCGTCGACCGATCCGAAAGCCCTCATCAAAACGGCCTATGTCAAATCCAAGACGGCGCGGGATCAGCGCGAGTTCGCTGAGATTGTTTACTTGCTGGACCGAGCCTTGCGGAGTGACGGGTTGCTGCCGTCCCATCAGAAGTATGCCAGCGGATTGAAGGGGTGGGCCCATAATCGTTTGGGCGAACAGCTGGTCAAACGGGGCCGCGAAGCGGCCGCCTTGGGACAATTTGAACTGGCTGTGAAGGCAAACGAAAGCCATTGGAAGGCCCTTCACAATCGGGGTGTCAGCTATGCAATCGCCGGCCAGCAGAAAAAGGCGCTGGCCGATTTTAAGGCCGTGATTCGGATCCGGCCCGAATTTGCCAATAGTTGGTTCAATCGGGGTGAAATCTATCTGGAATACGGCGATCTGGATGGGGCGATTGCCGATTATTCCGAAGCGATTCGGCTGGCGCCGTCCGATCCCACCTTCTACCACGCGCGTGCCACCGCGCGGGCCCGCCTTGGCGAGATCGAGCGTGCCGCAGACGATTTGGACCGCGCCTTGCGGCTTAACCCCAGACTGGTCGCAGCTTTCGTCGACCGCGGCGATATCCGAGTCCAAGAGGGGCAGTACCAGGATGCGATTGACGACTATCGAGCGGCCCTGCATAACGATGAACAGTACGGGCCGGCCTACCGCAGCCTGGCTTGGATGATGGCCACCTGTCCGGTGGAACGTTACCGTGATCAAAAGCGGGGACTCGCGGCGGCGCGAAAAGCGCTCGCGTTGCTGGGCGAAGATGATCACAGCTGCCTGGAAGTCCTGGCCGCCGCAGAGGCCAATGCCGGAAACTACCCAGAAGCGGTTGCTACCCAATCGCGGGCCGTGATTGTTATTCGAAAGCGGGCGTTGAAAGGACAGCTGGCTATGGCCGAAAAACGGCTGGCGCGGTATCAGCAAGGGGTCCCCTACCGGCAGGAGCTGATCGCCTCCACTTCACAGACTGGCCCGCGCTAGCCCAGATTTCTCACCAGGTATTTGCTCAGCGAAGGCCGAGTCTTTGCCCGGCCGCGTCCGGACTCACTATGGAAGGCTTAACTTAAAATCTACACGCTTGAAGTCAAATCGCGTCGTCTTCCTTGCCAGGCAAAGACTTCATGTCGCTGGCTATGAAGCTTGGGAAAAATCGGGGCTGAACTGGCTCTCCCCACAAAATTTCTCGCAGGCAGGTCACCATGGATGAACCGTTCTTCTATCTTGGTGCGACGGCGCTGGTGGGCTACTTCTGTTGGATTTGGCTGGCAGACTATCGTCGGAATGTGCGTGCCCTAGCGGATGCGGCTCTCGACCAAAAACCGGTCGCCGATGCGATCCGCCTGGCGAGGCAGATCGGCGAAGATACCTTGCCAGGCGCCATGCCCGTCGGCCTGCCGACCGTAGGGATCGCTGTCGTCGGCACGCTGG
>WVZU01000172.1:0-335 GCA_011772275.1 Planctomycetales bacterium
CTCACACAGGCCGCATAGCCGTGCAGCAGTCGCTGGTTCAAGGCCTCGGAAAACTCGGCTGGCTTCTTGCCAGCAATGTCCGAATACGCTTGCAACTCGTGAGCGAACAAGTTGGCCGCGTAGGCCGGGTAGCCGGGTGGAATTCCAGCATTGGCCGGCATCCGAAAAGCTTCACGATCGTATAGATCCCAGTATTTTTTGGGAGCCGCAAAGGGGAGATGAGGCTTGGTCAGCCCCACGGCCAGGAAGAAGGGTTGTTTTTCAACCTCGATTTCCCCGCGCTGCCCGTCCGCCAGTTCTTTCAGGAGTTCGGCCGCTTTTCGGGCCAGACGTCC
>WVZU01000172.1:357-5393 GCA_011772275.1 Planctomycetales bacterium
GCCGGGCCGCGAACAGCTGTGCGGCCGGATTTGTTGGCCGGCGGCTTGGCGATCTTTCGATGCTCCTCCGATGCGTACTGGGGTGCCGTCAGTTCAATCCAGCGATTCCAGTTCGCCCGGTCGACGCCAGCACCACCTGTGCCGTGATAGATTTTGCCTAATCCCAGCGTGCGATAGCCGTGAGCCCCCAAATGCTGGTTCAAGGTCACCAGATGCGGATGCCGCTTCCGCCAGCCTGAGACATGAAAGGTCTGCTCGCCCGTTTTGGTCGGATATAGCCCTCCCATGATCGACAGCCGCGACGCGCCACAGACCGCTTGTTGGCAATAGGCCCGATCAAACCGTAACCCGGATTCTGCCAGCCGATCCAGGTTCGGTGATTCCACCGCTGCACCATAGGTCGCCAGTTCCGGCCGCAAATCGTCCACCGCAATGAACAAAATATGGGGGCGTTCCCTCGCAACCGCAAAAGAAGCGCATGCCAAAAACAATACCAACTCGACCAGTAGTTTTGGCGAACCACTCATGCAAGGGATAGGCCTTTTCTGCCCGAGCGCGTTACGGGCCCCGTCGATGGCTTGCACAATACGGTCGTTCATCAGCGATGGTCCACGGGGTACATGCAATGTGACTGAAACAACGGTTTACGCGACCTGATCAGCATCATCGCCGGCAATTCGCCAAAGGAGGGCTGGTGGCAGGATACCATTTTGGTAACCCCTTAGCCGATTGCAGCAACGGAGTTATCTCGCACCCCGAGCCTTTCCGGTTTCATGTCAGCAGCCCCGTGCTCTTCTGGCTTCATACTGGTACCACCACGCCTTTCCGGTTTCATGCTAACAGCCCCGTGCTTCAGCACGGGGTTGAGATCGCGTACAATACAATACGTTTCGAGCCCCGTTCACGGGGCTTCCCGTTGTCTGGCTTTAGCCTGGGATGACTCGCGGCGGAATAACACAAATTCCAGCAGCACCACGCGTGATCGCCAGGGCTGAAGCCGTAACGATCACAAGGCCCGTAAACGGGCCTTCTCGTTGAAGTGGTGGGCATCATCACCCCGGCATAAATGCCGGGGCTAATACAAACCGAGGTCTCTTTCCCTCTCCTGCAATCGGGTAAAGTGTTACCAATTTTATTTCAGCCTAACGGGGTCGGGAGTCTATTTCGCCACAAAAAAATCCTGCATCGATAGATAGTGGGACGGGTGGCGAAAAAGACTCCCGACCCCTTCCAGCCGGCGACCCCTTCCAGCCCGATTTATTTGTTGGCAGTCTTTCTGTTTTTCCTCTGTTCACGGTGAGTTTGATGTGCCAGAGCATCCAATTCTGTTTGCTGACCCAGGTCACCCATGTTTTTCATCCAAGCCAGCAGCTGGGTCCGCAGCTCGGATTTGATTTGAGCGTGCTGGGGGCTGCCGGCAAGATTGTTCCACTCGAAGGGGTCGGTCGTGACATCGTAGAGCTCTTCGCCGGGACGTTCCTGGTACCTCCGCACCTTCTCGGCCGCATCGGAATCACCGCTGTTGGCCTTGGCTTGCCAGGACCGGAATGTCTTGGATTGCATGCAGATATTCGTGAACTGAACTTCCGGGGTGAAGTTCCACACGTACTTGAATTGGCGCGAACGAATTGAGCGGATGCCGAAGTGCTCTGAGCCGTTCAAGATACCGCGAGTCGTCATTTCTCCAAAAACGTATTTTTTATGTTCCTTTTTTTTGCCCAGCAGGACGGGCAACAGGCTCTTGCCGTCCAGAATCGGGGCCGGCTTGCCGCCGCCGGCCTGGATGAATGTCGGGAGTACGTCGGTGTACTCGATCATGGCATGACTGACGGAACCGGGCTTGATCTGTCCCGGCCAGCGGGCGATGAAGGCCGACTGCAGGCCGGAGTCATAGCAGGTCCATTTCGCGAATGGAAAGCTGGATCCTTGTTCGCTAACCACGATCACCAGGGTGTTTTCCGCCAGGTTGTATTTATCAAGCAGCGACAACGCTTCACCAACTTGCCCATCGAAGTAGGTAATTTCCGCCAAATACCGCGTCATCTGCTCTCTGGTCTCGAGCGTGTCTACGAAATTGGGTGGCAGTTTCAGTTTCGCAGCTTCATATCGTGAAGCATCTCCCTTGTCCCAGGGTCCGTGGGGTTCATTGGAGCAGAGGAAGAGGCAGAAGGGTGTCTGGTCTCTCTGGCATTCTTTGATGAACGGTTCGATCTTGTCAAATTCCGGATTCTGGTCTTTCCCCAGGTATTCAAAAGGAAACACCTCGTTTGGCCCGATATGCCTCTTCCCGCTGAGCGCCACTCGGTAGCCCAGAGGCTTCAGGTAGTGCACAACGCTCTGCGTCCCTTCTTTAGCAAACGTGTGATTCGGGTAGGCGCCGCTCTTGACCGGATACAGACCGGTATAGAGGTTATGTCGCGTGGGAGAACACATAGACGCCGCTTGAAAACAGTGGGTGAACAGCATGCCTTCCGTGGCCAGCTTGTCGATGTTCGGCGTGTGTGCTTGACCGCCATAGCACCCGATATCATGAAAAGTGCAGTCATCCGCCATGATCAACAGCAGGTTCGGTTTCCTTTCCGGATCAGCGGCCCGGCACGCGTTGGGAAGAAGCAGTACGCCTAAGGCCGCACAACAGGCTGTCGCCATCAAGTGACGTCGATTCAGATTGTGCATCGATGCTGTCCCTTTGATGGTGGAACCTGGCGGACGGTTCCCACGGTTGTTCTTAGGCCAACGTTTCGTTTTCTGTCAATCTGCTGTCGAGCCAGGGCGGCGACGATTTGAGCCCTATCGAAGGCTAACTTTATCGGGTTGGTGGAACCCTAGCGTCTGACGCAAGCGTGCAAGGACGCCTGGACGGATCACCGTCAGGGTTTTTTCGATGCCCTTACGAAGGCTGGCAGCCGCCGCCGGGCGGATCCGGTTCGCAAACGGTACGGCTCTCATCCCCCTCCCGCCCCGCTCGCCGCCCGGATGAACTCGATTGTAGTAAACTTGTTCATGCGAGGTACGGTGACCGTCAACTTCCGACAACGGGGCCTTAACTTGCCTGTTTGGGTCCGCACCACGTCCACATCGGCACCGTTCTGCATGCTGATATCCTTGGTCACCACACGCGCGTAGTACGGTTCGCACTTGGCGAACCCCTCGCCTCGAAAGTCCAAACGGGAAAACTCGTTATTGTAGTAAAAGCCGCGTTGAATCGTCGCGGGGATCGATACGGTCGCCGGGCACCTGCCGTTGGCGCCGCTGGCATAAACCAGCACCAGAAAACGATCGCGGGTCCGGTTGTAGGAAGATATGCGATACTTTTCCTTGCCGCGATATCCGGGCCCCCACACCGCAATGTCGTTACCCAGCTGGTCAGCCATGGCATGCCGAATCACCTCGTCGGGCCCGCCGGCAATCTGCGCGTACCACCGCCACACATAATAGTGCAAGTGATTCGGGTCGCTCGGATCGATGTAATCTTCGATCGTGAACACATTGCCTGGCGGATCGTGGATGGTGAAATTGTCGTCGCCTCCGTGCACACGGATCTTTTGGGTCACCACGTCGGGCCCACCGTCGCTGGCGGGAATGACCATCTCCGGCTGCAAGGCTTTTACCCGACCGTTGTAGTCGCGGCGCTTGGTCAAACCCATCGCCCACTCGCTGGAGTTGTCCGACCAGGGAAGATTCATGGTGTTCAACCCACGCTGGAAACACTGCCCCAGGATGGTCAACGTGCGACGGTAAGCATCCTGCTCGTTCCCGACCCCGTCCCCGTTCACGTCGATACCGTACCTGCCGTCGTCCCACGAGATCCACGATTCGGCAGCCAATATTTTTTTCCCCCGATAGCCCCGCGCATCGAGTTTGCGCCGCACCAGGTCGTAGCTGCCCCAGGTAGACGTGACGTAGCGATCGTCAATCCCTCCGTAACCGTCCAGGTGGTCGGACACATTGATATTCAGAGCGTCGACCCGGTTCATCAGCGTCCGGTTGCCGATCAGCTGGTCGTAAAAATCATTGATTCCCAGGCCGCCTACCCCATCCAGGCCCGTCAAGGTGGGGCACATATGGCAAGGGGAACACCCCGAGGTGGAAATCACCACCGGCTCGGCAGGGTCGGCGTCGTAAACGCGCCGTACCGCCTGAGCCCCCTTCATGAAAATTTCTGACATCAGGTAATCTATATCTCCATCCTGCATCAGACTTTTCAAATTCGCCTCGTGATACAGCTGGTAGGAATGCACGCGTCCTTTGAAATGTCGAGCGATCCGGGTCACAAACTCCCCAAAGTGGTCCGGCTTGGGCTTCCACCCCCCCGATTGTCCGCTGACCGATGCCCAGCCGGGACAATGCAACAATACAAACTCGACTTTTAAACGAGCCGCCACACAAGCGTCCACGGCCGCTTCGATCGTTTGCAAAAGAGGCGAGGGGCGTTTTGTGTAGTCCCTATGAGCGGGCGTGGGTTCGATCCCCGGCCAGGATACCCAGAAGTGCACGTAACTGCTGTCCTGGGTGAAGACAGGGCGAGTCGCATCGTAAGCGTTGTTTTTCGGACGCCCCACAAACGGCTGCCACCGGACACCAACCTGCATGTGATCCGTGGTCCAGGCGTAAGAGGCGGGACGCGAAACCGGCACAGCGGAAACTGCCGGCACCGACGCCGGGATGTCTTCAGCCAGCAGTGAGCACCCGCCCGCATACCCGCCCGTCAACACCAGACCAACCGCCCAGGCCCACAACACCCGCAAACCGACTCTGCGATTTCCAGATACCCGCCACCGTTTACATTGGTCTCGCATCACGAATTTCAGGCCTTCAGAGGAATCTGTGGGTCAGCAGCGAGTGACATCGTAAGGGAAGGGTCCATTGACGAGGAACATGCAGCGCGATGTCTGCCAGAAATGGATCGAGTTTTTTTGACGCAGCGAGCTGGTTGGGCCCGTAAAGAAAAGTGAAGCAGGCCGGTTCAGGGTATCCGAGTAAGGGTAGCGGTTAAGGGTAGCGGTTCAGGGTGGCGGTTCAGGGTGGCGGTTCAG
>WVZU01000172.1:5452-5587 GCA_011772275.1 Planctomycetales bacterium
ACGGTTAAGAGTGACGGTTAAGAGTGGCGGTTAAGAGTAGCGGTTAAGAGTAGCGGTTAAGAGTGGCGGTTAAGAGTAGCGGTTAAGAGTGGCGGTTAAGAGTGACGGTTAAGAGTGGCGGTTAAGAGTGACGGT
>WVZU01000172.1:5682-5917 GCA_011772275.1 Planctomycetales bacterium
TTCACCGACCCGCCAATCCCCATCCTACCCGCTGCTCATGCTTCTCTTCCAGGCGGACCGACTGTCGCTGCGGCCACCCATGCGAAACTGCAATCCACCCACAGATTCCTCTGTAGAGCCAAATTTTTGAACAGGAGGACGCAAAGGTCGCAGAGCTGTTTTGGGTACGGTCCATTCTGAGGGAAACTATTATCGTGCACCGAAGCACGAAGCGGTGCCATGCCACAGCCTGTCA
>WVZU01000172.1:5977-6414 GCA_011772275.1 Planctomycetales bacterium
CTGGCGCGTTTTTTTTTCGCCGAGCTGCGTTGTCGTGAGGTTCTGCTGAGCGGTCAGCGTCAGTTCTTTGATCCCCGCCCACGAAGGCAGTGAGACTCCTGTCGCGTCTTGAAAATCGGACGCCGACAAGGTCACTGTCTGCCAGTTCCCCTGGCCGGCGAGCGGAACTTCCGCAGCGTAGTTGTCGATGCCGATCACCAGGGTATTTGCCTCCGCGGCCCACACCTCCAACGACAAGCTGGCCTCTGGGAAAGCGGCCCACTGCGGGTGGTAGACCTTGTGCGTACTGCGACCCCACTCGGTCGGCCTGTAGGTGAACCATTCCTTTTCCCAATCGCCTGCAAAAGTCTCGATCATCGCTGTCGGCTTCCGGGTGGCTTCCACGCCGGCGGCCTGCAGCTGAGCGGGGGTGGCGATCTGCAGCAGCGAGGACAGGT
>WVZU01000201.1 GCA_011772275.1 Planctomycetales bacterium
CGACAACTACCAGTTGCTGCAATCGGCTAAAGGGTTACGCAAAGTGCAAAATGCACCCCCGGGGGGCGGTACGCTTGACGCCCCACGACTTCCGCAATTTTCGCAGCTGCGACCGCTTCCCCCTCGGAGCAATCTCCTCCCGGCCCACCACAGATGCCTCAAGTCGTGGGACACCCCCGCAAGAACAAGGTCCGGCCGACCGTCAAGGCGGCGGGGCGCGGCTGACAAAATACTTGCCTCCTGCTCTTATCGGCCCCGTCGTAATCGCCACGAGGCTCCCTGAAGAACGATTTTTTCTTTGCCAACTTTGAGCCGCACAGCGTGTTTGGTATGCTTAAAACACTGCTATGGCTTGCCTCCGAGCCATCTTTCGGCACGCCGCTGGGGCGGGATAAGGAGTGACGAAATGAAAATGCCATTGACTGTGCTGGCCGTGACCATCGGAGCCGTTGTCTTTTGCGGCGCGGGCGCCAAGCGTACCTTGACGGTCGACGAGGCGGTGGAACTGTCCCAGAAGACCGGCAGACCCATCCTGGCAGTGGCAGGCCAGGAAACGTGACCGCCCTGTGCGGCCTTGTTGCACGAGCTGAATACCAACTCGAGCATCAAGCCTTTGACGGTCCAGTTTGTGCCGTTAAAAGTCATCACCGAGGGCGCGACGTGGGGCAACTGGGCCCGGAAGTATCCGCCCCAAGGCAACGGCATTCCTCTGCTGTATGTGATTCGTGCCGACGGACAGATGCTGTACGGGCAGAGCGGCTCCAAGTCGGGCCAAGAGTTGGGGCAGTTCATGGCAGACCACCTGCGTCAGGCCGGCCGCCTGTTTAACGATCGCGAGCTCCAGTTGCTGGAGGCGACGCTGAGCGCGGCCAGGGAACATCTGGAGAAGAAAGACAAAAGCCAAGCCGTCAGAAAGATCGCCTCTCTGTCTAAACTGGGCACGGTCGGCGAACTGCAGAGCTACAGTCGTTTGGCGCTGGAGGCGGATGAGCTGGCAAGCCAATTTACCGACGAAGGCCTGCAGCAAATCGAGGAGGCAGCCACGCAGCTCGACGCGCCCGAAACGCAATTCGATGCCGCCCTGGCGCTGGCCGATGCCAAGCTGGTCTATGCCGCTATCCCCGCAGTCGACAAAAGCTTGAAGGCGGTGTATCGATCCGCAGCTCGAGACCCGGCAAAGAAAGAAGCCCTGGCCCAAGCCGAAGCGATTCAACGGGCGCTCGCTCGAAAAAAACTCCGTGGAGGCGACAAGCTGGCCGTCAAGGATCTGCACCGCGTGATCGAGCGCTATCCCCAGACGCCCGCGGCACGTCTGGCCGCGGAAAAAATCGCCGAGATCACCGGGCAGCCGGTGGCCGACGTGGCGGCGGCGGTCGGCCAGAACGCAGCGACGGCCGAAGAGGGCGAATTTCGTACCTGGACCGACGCCACGGGCGAGCACCGCATCGAAGCCAAACTCATCGCCACCAAGCAAGGCTGGGTCCAGCTGGAAACAAGCGCAGGCAAGAAGATCAGCCTGCCGATCAAAAAACTCAGCCAGGCCGACCAGGACCTGCTAGCCCGCTGATACCGGGCCAGGCTGGCCCTGGATCGTGCCCTATTTCGACTGCGGTTTTTTGTCGATCATCGAGTCCAGCATCGTGCCGATCAGGGCCGTCGTCTGAGCGTCGGCGGCTCCGGCACCCTCGCCGACCACCATCACGCGGGGCGTGATCGGGATCTGCTGCTCGCCGACCGTCTTCAGCACCTCGATTAACGCCGTGTTGCCTGGTCCGATCTGTTGAGCAATCTTCTGGAAGGCCTGGGCCTGGGCCTCGGCCCGGATCCGAACCGCCTCGGCCTCGGCGGTCGCTTCGATAATCCGTTTTTCCTTCTCCCGCTCGGCGATCTGCACCGAGTAGCTGGCGGTGGCCAGGCGCTTTTCTTCTTCCGCCTCCTGCTGCGTCTTGCTCAACTCCTTCTGCTGCTCGGCAGCCCGCTGTTGTTCCTTGAAGGTCTCTTGTTCCTGCAGAGCGATTTCGCGGTCGGTCTGTGTCTTGAGCAGCGTGCCCAGCGTCTGCTCGTCGCCCACGTCGCCGATCCGCACACCGGTCACCGAGACTCCCAGAGGCTGCAGTTCGTCGCGCAACATTTGCAGCGACTGGCTCTCCTGGCTCGATCGCTGCTGGACGTAATTGAGGGCTTTGACCCCTTCCGCATTGTTGCGGAAGATGGCGCGCACCACGGAATTCATCACGGTCCGCAAGCCTTCCTGGTCATCACCGACGGTGGCGACCAGGATCGGCGCGTCGCTGGGCCGAATTTCGTATTCCACGCGGACATCGACCGGGAACGTGAATCCGTCGGAAGTGCGGACCATGATCTCCCGTTCTTCGGTACCGCCTGCGCGCTGCGCTTGCCCGGCTGTGTAGCGGACAATGTGCTTGCGGGTCGAGACTTTGGTAATCTCGAAGGCCTTGGTGTTCAGATAGTACTGGCCTTCCAGCAAAGCGGTGCTCCAAATACCCCGCTCGCCCTGCTTCACCAGTCGCCGCGCACCGGGATCTTTCGCCTCGTCACCCTCTTTCCGTTTCGGACGCGGACCGACGTTCGACTTCACCACGCCTACGGTGGCCTTCTCAATCGTCGTGACCGGGACGATTTCCAGCTGGAACAGGCGGGGATTGATGCGGTAGGAGCCCGGTTTCAGTACCGAGGTCTGCGGACCCTTGTAGCCGCCACCTTCGGTGAGGAAGTACCGCGCGTCCTGAGCCATTTTTCGCAGAGCGCCTTCTTCCCATTCCGGGGCATAGGTCGTGTCGGGCGGGAGCGGTTTGCCATCCGACGCGTTCAGCAATCCAATGCTGCCGGACGGAATCTCGGTGATGGGGTAATACTCCAGATCGTAAATGAACGGCCAATACCAGGGATGCCAACCCGGCGGCAGGATCCGCGCCTGCGGACCCTTCTCTCCCTCGGTGGCGATGATCTTGCCCGGAGGCAGGGAAACAAACCCGACGTTCTTGGTCACCACGCCGATACTGTCTTCGCTGACAAAGCGGAACGAGGCCAGCACAAAGGACACCATCAACACGATCACCGCACCGACCAGCACGGGCAAACGAAGCTCAACCTGGTCAAGCTTGATCGCGGCGGCAACCAAGAGTGCGGCCAGCACGAGCCCTGTCAGCAGGATGATGGCGGACATCGAATTCCTCTCGGGTTGGAAGGATGGGATCGTGACCTGTCGCGCGATAACGGATGGGGGCCCTCACGGACCTGACGCCCAGACCAAACCCGCCGCCTCGCTGCTTCAGCATACCTTATGCCTGACGGCGGCGGCCATTATGCCTCAAAACAGCGAAAAATCGCACCTCTCGGGGTTATTTGCTGCTCAGCAGCAAATCTTGCCGGGCGCCCCCTCCCGCACCGCTGTGGCCGCATGCGGATTGCATGGCTCCTAGCGATCATTCGCCCGCCGCACAGGCTAAGCCCCATCCCGTTCCTCAAATGACCGGCCGGGTCGCCAGCCCCACGTCCGAGAATGCCCCAGGAAAATCAACTCGCCAGCGCGACGGCAGGCACTACAACCGTATTGAGGTAAGGCCACAGAAGCCGCAGGGACCACGGTAAATCCTCTGCGCGCCAGAACGGGTACCGCAGTTTTTATCCGACCGCCAGTAGACCACGAACCACGACATACAAAAAAACGGACGCCAAGGTGATGCCGGCGATAAACTGCAATCGTGAAGGCCAACGCAGCAACGCAAACATGCCGGCGATGAAAATCAGCGTGATGCCCACATCGCCCCACCGCACCATGGGAAAAACCCAACCTTCATTCCAGAACGGCCAAAAAGGCCGCAATTCCCAGTCGCCAAGCGTCGCGGTGCCCGAAATCACCATGTCGACCGGTAGTTGAGTCAGCGAGGCGAGGATGGCGACGAAAATCCATGTCCAAAGTTCAGTTGGGGTGAAGGTAGTGCGTAGGGCGAGCGTCGCATCGGTGATGTCGAATCGGAAAATCTTGCCCAGTGCCCGCCCAGCTCGCGTGACCAGGTCAAAGCGGTAGTCACAGATGGCGAGGGTCAGGCCGACCAGGACACAGGCCATCCCATTGTGGCCCCAGAGACGGTGAGCTGTGGCAAAGGCAGACTGGCTGAAGATAATCGGCAGGCCGTCCCAGTCAGGGCTGGCTGCAGCCACACCGGCCAAGGCGGCAATCTTCCAGCTGTGCCGATGATGTAAACCGGCCGCCAAGGCACCGTTGATTCCCAGCATCGCGTGCTCAAAAGTAGTCACAGTGCAAAAATCTTAGCGAATTTCTGAGGAACAAGTGAACACAACCCACTGAAATCAGCCAAGTTACTTATCCAGGCAACTTGGAGCAATTAGCAAAGCAGTTTCTGCCGCAGAGGCCTGCCCAATTTTGCCAAGCGTATGTCGTCGAGTAGCGCGTCTGGTTTTTTGGCTCATCCTCCGGCCTCAAAGAGGCCGGCTACTGTGGTCAGCACCCCGGCTGCTCAAGCCCGGCCTCACACGGAAACGCCATCCCTTCGCGATAAGATAGCACTCAGCAGCCGGGGTGCTGACAACAACCGCCTCCCGCCCGCGACAACGGCGCTTACATGATTCTTTGACGAGGCCGGCGGCGCAACTGCGTCCATACCAGAAAACCGCCAACCAGCAACATGTACGCGGCGTGTGGTTCGGGCACAAAAGGCGGGGGAGACGGGGGAGGCGGGGGCGGGGGAGGCGGGGGCGGGGGAGGCGGGGGAGGCGGTGCGTCATAATTCTCCACGGGATCATCGTCGTCCAAATTCCAGCCGTCCGTGAAGGCGCTGGCTGAAACTGCGACATATTCATCCGTTCCATCGCTGAAGTCACTTTGTGTAACGGTGAGCCGAAACTGATCACTGCCGACAAGCATGTAGGGCTCAAACAGTGAGAGCGGTATATAAATGTCAAGATCTGCCCCGTTACCCAGCAGCGTATCCGTCTCATTGTAACCTGGATAATTAAGCCCGATCTCGGTCGTCGAACTGAAGTAGGTGGTGAGCAGGTCAGGTGAAGATATTATAAACGTGACGATCGTAACCTCGGGGTTACCTCCTGTTTCCTGCCAGTCTCCCGTGAATACAAAGTAGGTTGTCCCGGACACATCCACAGCAGGGAGAATGGAAAAAGAGAATGGGTCGGAAGTCGCGGCGCCAGCCACGGTCATAATTTCCTGGTTGAATAACGACTGTTGATGGGCAGCCGTTGCATCGAGATAGGCCCCGTTATCCCATGCAGCCCAGGTGTCGGGCGGATTGGTCCCGGGAGGACCGGCCCCGTTCAGATAAATAATCGCGGCTTGGGCTGGGTTGCAGAGAGTCAGTAGACAACCAAGACCCAAGACAGCTATCACGCAATTCATCCTGGTCCGCAGTGGGCGGAACAGGGTTGAGTGAAGCTGCAGGCCAACCACGTAACAGTCGTGGATCGACTCGTCTGGCATACGCTTCAAGCGCTGATCGCTCTGAACGACTCACCCATTGGACCACTCAACGGTCGCCATCTGGCGCCGGCGCGGTTGGCAATGACTGACCGGCCGGCACAGCCGATGGCTAGTGTGGGTCGACACGCGCAAAGCGTGTGCCTTCCCAACACAGCCTTCCGGTGGTAGGGCAAACAGCCTGCGAGAGGTCGCCTGGCAGCGCCGTTCAAAACTGGTTGTGTCTGGCCAGGAAAGCAGTCCGCGTGCCAATCGGTGGCGACCGGGTACCCGACGGGTGCGTAAGTCCATGGGATTTCACGAGAACCAGCTATTTTGGCCTCGGACCCAGATCTTTGCCGCGTTGCCAACCGACATCAGATGTGGCACGAAACGGACCAAAGCTGGGTTGGCGCCTTCCTTGGCCCATGTGCAGGTTCGGCCGGTTGTGGGGCGTTTTGACCCGCGTCAATCAGGGGCGCCCGGTCCAATTGACCCCTGCGTGCCCGATTGCGACCATGCTTGGAAATCCCGGCCGCACCGGCCCGGCTGTGATATCGTAACTCGTTTTACCAGGCCGATTTCGCTCTTGTTCAACGCTGGCCTACCCCCCAATCTCGTGCTCAGGATGACCATTCTGGTCGCCAGCCGCAACGCGGCGACAGGCCACAGCCTGGGGCGCCAGCCCCAAAAAAACACGATCCCGCAACAAACCCGCCGTAACGTGGCGACAGGCTACAGCCGCCGATAGGTGCCCCCGCGATCCCAGGAATGTCCGTTGTGCCCTCTGTCGAGTTCCCCTGTCGAGTTCCTGTCGAGTTCCTGTCGAGTTGTCCTGTCTGTCGGCCGGGTGTGCATCACCGAGCGGGTGCGCCAGCTCCAGGTCCGAGAATGCCCTGGGAAAATCAAGTCGCCAGCGCAACGGCGGGCTCTTCGGCCGTATTGGGGCCAGGCCACAGAAGGCCCTCTCAGAAACACCATCGTGTCAGGACCCGACCCGCTTGCGAAAGGCGCCGGTGCGGAATTGCGTTGATTTCCAAGACGCAGATAATGAATGGCCCCGCAGAGTACCGGTTTTGGGGATGAAGACTTTCCCGGAATCCCTTTGTGCCGCTGCTTTCTTGAACAGCGGCATGCCGAGGGACACAGGCCTTATGAGCATTGAGTTGGCAGTCACTCCGGCGGGGCGGATTGTTGCGGTCGAGTCTGATCTGGCGGCCAGCGACGTGGCTGGCGGCCGAACGGATGAGGGAACGGACGAGCGATTCGAGAGAAGAGTCGCCAAACGTTTCGCATCCGGCCAGGCCGAGGGGCTGTTTGCGCTGGCGACAGAGCGCTGGGATCGGCCGCCCCAACCATCGTTTGCCTACTGGCGGGACTTTGCCACACGGTACCTGACGGACCTTTGTCACACGTCGCCCATGGTGGCCGTCGAGGCCCTGGAGGTCCCACGTCCGAGTGTTGCAGAACTGAGCACGATGCTCTTCAACGTGCCCCCCATGCAGGGTGTCGAATACCTCAGCGTGGATGTGCTCGGCCATATCTGGGCCGAGCTCGACGGCTGGTCGCGCCGCGAGGCGGCCGGCTACTGCGACGGCCTGGCGGGGTTCTTGAAGGAGCGGGCAACGCTGTGGCACCAGGTGGGAAGGGTCTGCTTTCATTTGGCCGAAAATCGACGTGATCCGGACTACCCCTTTGCCTTCTTGGCCACCTATGCCACCGGTTTGACCGCGGGGGGCCAGGTGCAGTATCAGCCGTTGAGCAAGGCGTTGCGCGAATATGCCGGTGCCAAAAACAAGCAGGCACTTGTCCATTTGCTCTCGCCCGTTCAGCGAGCCTCCGAGAAAAGTGAACTCGCCAAACAATTGGTCGATTCGGGCGATCTCTACCAGCCGCTGATGTGGACACCGCGGGAGGCGTATCGGTTTCTGAAGAATGTGCCCATTTTTGAAGAAAGTGGCGTGTTGGTGCGGACTCCCGATTGGTGGAAAAAGCGGCCGCGTCCCCGCGTGGGGATCACGATCGGAGACAAGCACCAGAAAAAGTTCGACGCGGACATGATGCTGGACTTTCGGGTGCAGCTGGCTTTGGGGGACCAGGAGCTGAGTCCTGCCGAGTGGCGCGAGTTGATGGCGGCTGAAGACGGGATCGTGCTGATCAAGGGGCAGTGGGTCGAAGTAGATCACCAACGGCTGGCCGAGGCGCTGCAGCATTGGAAAAAAGTAGAGCAGCAATCGCACGACGGGCTGTCATTCGTGGAGGGCATGCGGCTACTGGCCGGTGCTCCCCGGGAGTTGACCGATGACACGGACGGCGATGCGGAACGCCAGTGGTCGTTTGTGCATGCCGGCCAGTGGTTAGGTGAGCTACTGGAGGGCCTCCAGAGTCCGGAAAGCCTGTCGCAGATCAAACCGGGCAGCGGCCTCCAGGCGACGTTGCGTGCCTACCAGGAAATTGGCGTCCGTTGGCTGTGGTTTCTTTCGCGCCTGGGGTTGGGAGCGTGTCTGGCCGACGACATGGGGCTTGGCAAAACGGTCCAGGTACTGGCCCTCCTGGTGGCGTTGAAGAAATGTCGCGGTACGAAACCCTCGCTGTTGATCGTGCCGGCATCTTTGTTGGCCAATTGGAAATCGGAAATGCAGCGATTCACTCCGACGCTTCGCGCTACATTCGTCCACCCTTCCGAAACCGCCAAGGACAAGCTGAGGCGGATGGCACAGCGGCCCGAGCGAGCCGTTCAAGATACCGACGTCGTGGTGACTACCTACGCCATGCTGCAGCGGCAGTCGTGGTTGCTGGACATCTCCTGGCAGCTGGCGGTCATTGACGAAGCTCAGGCCATCAAAAACCCGGCGGCTCGGCAGACCAAAGCCGTCAAACGGATTCAAGCCGAAGCCCGCATCGCCTTAACGGGCACGCCGGTCGAAAATCGTTTGTCGGATCTTTGGTCGCTGTTCGATTTTCTCTGCCCCGGCCTCTTGGGTTCGCAGCAGAAGTTCAAGGGATTCGTGAAGGTGTTGAATGCCCGGGCCGACCAGCGTTACGCACCGCTCCGCAAGCTGGTCCAGCCGTATATCTTGCGCCGGTTGAAGACGGACAAACGGGTCATTTCCGATCTGCCGGACAAGACCGAAATACGAGCGTTTTGTGGTCTGGGCAAGCGACAAGCGGTGCTTTACGCGAAAATGGTCGATGAAATGGGCCGGGCCTTAGAGAATCTGGAGGGCATGCAACGCCGCGGTTTGGTGCTGGCCTACCTCATGCGATTCAAACAACTCTGCAACCACCCCAGCCAACTTCTGGGCGATGGACAGTTCCGCCCCGAAGAGAGCGGCAAATTTTCCCGGCTGGTCGAAATTTGCGACGAGATTGCGTCACGGCAGGAGAAGGCGCTGGTGTTCACGCAGTTCCGAGAAATGACGGAACCGCTGGCAGGGTTCCTGTCCGGCCTATTTGGGCGCGGCGGCCTGGTGCTGCACGGGAACACCGCCGTAAAACGTCGGCAGAAACTGGTGGACCATTTCCAGCGAGACGACGGCCCGCCCTTCTTTGTGCTGTCACTAAAAGCGGGCGGCACAGGGCTCAATTTGACCCAGGCCTCACACGTGATCCACTTCGACCGCTGGTGGAATCCGGCCGTCGAGAACCAGGCCACCGACCGCGCGTTCCGCATCGGTCAACAGCGCAACGTCCTGGTTCACAAGTTCGTCTGCCGCGGCACGATCGAGGAAAAAATTGACGAACTGATCGAAGAGAAAAAGCAGCTGGCGACGGATGTGCTGGAGGGTGGCGCCGAGAAGATGCTGACCGAAATGAGCGACGCGGAACTGATCCGCCTGGTTGCTCTGGACGTAGACCGAGCCAGTTTGTGAAAATGGGATCGTCAGGGATTCGCAGCCAGGTAAGTACGATCGAAGACAAGGAGGAGACTGGACATGGCGTGGTCTCGATACGGGTGGTCGAAGTACGTTCCTGTGGCGCAACGTCGCGCACGCGCTGAGCGGAAAATGCATGCCTTGCGGAAGAAGGGGGTCGACATCCAGCCCGTCGAGATCGAGGGGCGCAAAATCGCCAAAACGTTCTGGGGCGAGGCCTGGTGCGATCACTTGGAATCGTTTAGCGACTACGCCAATCGGCTGCCACGCGGCCGGACTTACGTCCGCAACGGGTCGGTTTGTCACCTGCAGATGAAGAAAGGCGAGATCTTGGCGAAAGTGGCCGGGTCATCCGTCTACAACCTGCGAATTCGCATCCAAACGTTGTCGGGAAAGAAATGGAATGTGATCAAAGGGCGCTGCGCCGGCGAAGTGGGTTCCCTGCTGGAGTTGCTGCAGGGCAAGCTTTCCCATCATGTAATGCAGGTCGTCACGGACCGCCGGGAGGGCCTCTTCCCGCTGCCTGGTGAGATCTCCTTGCATTGCGATTGTCCGGACTGGGCCGTCATGTGCAAGCATGTCGCGGCAGTACTCTACGGCGTCGCTGCCCGGCTCGATCAAACACCCGAACTTCTGTTTACGCTTCGCGGCGTCGATCAGCACGAACTCATCGCCGCCGCCGACGCCGCTGCCGCGGTCTCGGCAGCCACTTCGCGCAGTAAATCCAAGCGGCTGGCCGACGGGGAACTGTCGGACGTGTTCGGTATCGACCTGGATACGTCCGACCACGCAGAGATCCCCAGCCCGCCGCGGAAGAAGCGATCATCCCAAACGAAGATGGGCGCGGCCCGCAAGAAAAAGGCGAAGAAGACCCCCACGAAGCATCCATCCCGAAAGCCAAGCCAGAAAGTCTCCCAGCAGGCCACGAAACAGAAGGCCGGATCTAAAACAGCCGTCAAGAAGTCGGCGACCCAGAAAGGCCTGCAGAGGTCGGCGGGACCGACCACGAAAAAGAAGGTCGCAAAGAAGGTCGCAAAGAAGGCGGCCAGTCCCAGGACGGCCGTCAAGAAGTCGACGACCCAGAAAGGCCTGCAGAAGTCGGCGGGGCCGAAAACGAAAAAGAAGGTCGCGAACGCAAGGAAGCTCGCGCAGAAGGTCGCGAAGAAGGCAGCCAAGAAAAAAACACCGGCCGCAAAAGCGGCTCGCAAGTCACGCTGAACCGCTGGCGAAGCCTGCCAATGACTCTGCGGGGATAGCAAGCTGGGGGCGCGGCTGGGGACAGCGATCCCCTCCCAATTTTTCCCTGGCCCATGCTCCGGCCTCAAAAAACCTGTAGGCGGGCTCTGTGAGCCCGCATGCTCATCCTCCGGCCTCAAAGAGGCCGGCTA